>JACQEL010000350.1 GCA_016200595.1 Deltaproteobacteria bacterium | reverse complement strand
GGGCGAGCACCGCGATTTTCTCTTCGGACGTTAGTTCTAGCGGTGAGATGCGTGGGTCTTGTCCTTCACTGCCAGTTCCACCACGGTCATAGTAGTCGATGACCTCTGCTAAAGTCAGGAGGGCACCATTGTGCATATATGGTGCGGTGAGGGCGACATTGCGCAAGGACGGCGTCTTGTAGCGCCACAAGTCCGTGGGATCAAGCGTCACCTCGTATCTACCCAGATCTTTCCCTGGAGGGGTGAGGACCTCGTCTACCTGGGCACGCGGCAGCTGTACGCGCAGTCCCCCACCTAAATCCATCTCTACGGTCTTTTCCGGAATAAACTGCAACTGGGCCACGCCGGTGTTGTGGAACCCTTGGTCGGTAAACAGGGCCATCTCTTTACTCACAGTGTGGCAGGCAAAGCACTGTCCCTTGCCGGTGAAAATCTTGAAGCCAGCTTTGACTTCCTTACTGACGCCGGTGCCGTCACCCGCGAAATACCAGCGGTCAAAAGGCGAGTTAGCGGACAGCAGGGTGCGTTCGTAACTTGCCAGGGCTTTGCCTAAGGTCGCGACACTCACCTCTTCAGCGAAGACTTGGCGAAACTGCGCGGCATAGTCGGGCAGCCGCTTGAGTCGGTCTACGACATAGCCGATCGACGGATTACCCATTTCTAGGGGATTGGTCAGCGGCGAGATCATTTGGTCTTCCAACGTGAACTCGCGTCCGTCATAGAAGAGCAGACGCTGGTAGGCAACGTTGTAGAGGGTAGGAGGGTTGCGCTTGGCGGTTTTTCCATTGATCCCTACCGCCAGGCGCAGTTGGTTAACTGTAAAGCCTTGGGCAGGGATGTGGCACATGGCACACGACATGGTGTCGTTGGGCGAGAGCCGGCGCTCGAAGAACAAACGGCGACCTAACCGGACCTTCTCCACAGTCAGAGGGTTGTTGTCCGGAACCGGCAGAGGTGAGGGAAGACCGAGGGGAATACGAATTGTGGATTGTGGATTGTAGATTGTGGATTGCCGGGCGACGGCCCGCACCGCGAGTATGAAAGCGAACAGGCTGACCAGAGCGAGAAGAGCGACCTTCATGGCTGTTGGCCAATCGTCTGTTGGTCGGCTTCTTGGAGTATTGTCTCGATATCGTTCAACACAAGCCGTGCATCGAATAACCCTGTGCTGTAAATATTCCGTACCTGATGCTTGGCATCGAGTAAGTACACTTTCAGGACATGGCGAAACAAACCGCTCCAGTTGCCGTCCGCTTGCCAAAGTTTTGCGACCGGTTGATGAAAATCCTCTAGTATTGCTTGTAAAGCTTCGGGGGTGGTGCCGGTGAGAAAATGCCAGTCGCTGTGGGGAGCCAGTATTTCTCGGACTTCCGTGAGACGTGCAAGCGTATCGCGCTCGGGATCGAAACTCACTGACAGGAGCACGACGCGCTTGGCCAGGGCTGGACGTGCGCTCAGGAGTCGGTCGATCTGTTGGAGGACGGCAGCGGCCAGCGGGCACCCCCCGACATCGCCACAGGCCGTGTACATGAATGAAATTACAGCAATTTTACCGGCAGTCAGGTTGAACAGGCTGACCTGCTTAGCGGTGGAATCAAGCAGCCAATGGTCTTTTACCGTATCAATCTCCGGCAGAGAATATGTCCCCGGAGGGGGAGGGGTGAATTCGGGTTGGAGAACAGGGAGGGGGAGAGAGGTCTCTGCCTGGACCTCGACAGGTTGCCCTTCGACGGTTGCTGGGGTCGCGGCTGAAAGAGACAGGTGTGGATTCAGCAGCACTGCCGCGAATAGAAAATAGACAAGTCGGCCCTGCGTTCCTCTCATGGCTACTGTTGTCTGTACCACAAGCCTGCACCGGAAGAAAAGTATTATCAGAAAGCTTGACATTGACAGAGAGAAAGGGTAATAAACAGTGAGTTTTTGGGTATCCTGCACAGCCCCTCTTTTTCTATGAGGCTATGCCGGTAGCCAGAGCGTCAGCGGCTGGCTAGGAAGAAGTGTCGCTGTTTCGACACAAAGAGACGGAATATCGTTTACTGTTAGTTATGGAGGAGGACAAGATGAGAAGATTGGTATTCGTTTTTCCTGCTGTCTTGGCTTTCATGTTCGTCCTTATTGCAGTCTTGCAAGGGCCGAACACAGCGGTCGGCGCCGGCGGTACTTGCCAGGATCGGCTTCTCCCTAGCTCGTCCTTTACGTGCACGGTCCAGGATTCAGCCGGCCATCTGTCGCCAGACATGACTCTCGACTTCGCCTCTGGCGGTCCGGGAGACTTCCACGTGCTGGTTAATAAGGATGTTACATTAGCGTGTGTTTGCAAATCCGTAGGGTCGTTTCACAAGCCTAAGTTGGAGAGTTCCATTAAGTTTCGCTGTGTAGGGTTTGATAATACCTCCACTTCGAAGATAGAAGGAATTGACTACGACTTCGCCAGTGCCGAGTTTGATGGCAGACCCACCTCGCGTGGCAAGAAGATTGCGGCTGGTGGAGAGGGTGTCGATAAAAATGGCAACACGATGGTGTACGATTGTGATGCGGCGCCGCCCATGACCGATGGTATCCCCTAGAGAGCAGTGTACTGCGGTGACTGAATCCACGCCTCGTCAGCCCGGCGACGAGGCGTGCAGGTGAACTGCCGGAGTGACCTATCTATCTATGGAAGGAGTAAGGAAGATGAGAAGATCGGCATTCATGGTGAGCATCTTACTGGCTTTCTTGGTGAGTTTGGCACTGGGGATGAATACTGCCAGTGCTGCCGTCGTGAACTGTGAAGACTTGGCCCTTGGCCCTGGTCACGACGGCAGAACCTATAGCTGTGAGGCTATGGATGAAACAGGCATCACGTCATCCTTTACACTGGCTGTATCCAATGACTCTCCAGATTTTCAGGGTCTCGTGGAAAGCGCTGATGATTCGACGGCGACGCTGATATGCGCCTGCAAAGCTAAGGGGGGATTCCCCGACACGACTCGGTTCAAAGTGAGTCGCGAGTTACAGTGTCTGGCTGTAGGCGGCAGTCTAGACATGGATGAGACGTTGACGTTTAACTACAGCACCGCCGGGTACGAGGGAGAAGTCAAGAAAGGCGGGCGGGCGATCGACCATGGGCAGGCAAGCGACCACGATGGTAACTCCATCATCTTTAACTGTACAGCGCCAGCGATGTAACCAAGAGTGACGTTCAGGTGAGCAGCTTAGCCTACAGCACGTTTCACCGGGCTGAGGAGATTCGTGGCTGCTCCTTTTCCCCTCCCTCTGTCCCTCTCCCCTAGCGGGAGAGGGAACCTAAGAACAATCTCTTCAGGCCAATGAAACTCTCGTAGATCCTCATTGAGGTGCCTTACTGAGGGCGCCTCAATTCACTTTTCATTCCCTCTTAGGATCGAAACTTTAATAACCTCCCGACTTCGTAGGTGGAGGAGGATAGCCTTCCTCCGCTATTCCCCGGCGGTAGAGCGGGAATCGGGAGGTTATTTTGTCTCTCGCCCTTGCCTGTTTTTACGAATGCCTGGCACCACTCTCCCCTTCCTCGATGACCTTAGATAGACGCCCTGGACTTACCTGCTTCTTTGACTTTCGCTGCGCCCTTAGGGTGCCGCCGCCACTCTTTTCCCCTCCAGGCCCTTCTCGGTAAAGATCTGATTTTTGTAAAACTGCTCCTGACCGAAGTGCATGATGTGCGGACGCCCGAGGTTTTCTTTGTAAAAGTCCACGGCGAAGGCTGGAGTCAGGGTTTTGCCGTTCCACGTATAGGCTTTGAGAAACTGTTCGTTCGCGTCGCCCTTTTTGTCCCAGTTCGCCAGCAAGGAAGAAGTAAAGTAGACCCGTTTTCCATCCCAGGACTGCGAGACCATATTCACTTGTGTGCCGATCTTTTGCTCCTGAATCAGCTGGGGGTTAGTCGGGTCGGTGACGTTATACACCCGGCACGAGCCATCCAGGAACGTGTTGACGAACAACGTCTGATCATCCGCTGAGAGACTGATATCCACCGGCAGCGGCACCTTGGTTGGATCACCGATGTCACTCACTGCTTGCGCCGCAAACGTACCGTCGGTTTTCTGGCTGATGAGCCACAGCTTGGCGGTAAGGGCGGTCGCGGTGAAGGCATAATAGTGACGTGGCTGTAGCGCCCAGCGAATCTCGAGCGGAGCGCCCGGGACCTGGAAGGTCTGGATGGGTTTGCGCGCATGAAAGTCCCACAGGATCATGGTGCTGCCGAAGCGCTGCATGGCCTCTTTATCAGCCAGCATCTGGCCAAAGTCCATCATGTAATTGTTCCACCCCGTGAATGAGGAGGTCAGCATACGGTTCAGGTGCGGCTGTACCCTGGCATCGTACCCGTACTCTGCGCCTGCCGGCAGCCACTGGGTTTGGATGTATTTGCCCTCGTTCGTGTACTCAACGATACCGGTTTTGCCACCGTGATCAGTGGCGTTGGACAGGCCAGTAATCAGCATGCGACCAGGAAGAGGATACATAGTATGGGGACCAACTACTCCCCCGGAGTCCTGAACGAACGTGTCGAGGGTCTTGACCAGTTTTGGCTTCACCGGATCGGCAGCGACATCGAAGATGAAGATCTTACTGTCGTCGAGCCCGCCCATCCACAGATAACGCCGGTCGTCCGTGAAGCCGCCATGGTGAGCCTCGTGACGACCGCCGACGGAAACGCTTGCGAGGACCTTGCCATACTGCTCAGCTTTTTTCGGATTGGCACCGACGGTGACGAGTTTGTCTGAGCCGTCGCCGATCCCCTCAGCCCCGAGAGTCCAGACGTAGACGAAATCCTCTTGGCCGGTAATCTTGGGCAAATAGGGGGACTGGCAGGTCTCGTCCGCGAGAATTGGGCGCTGCGGTCCGGCAAAAAAGGTTATCGCGGCGAGACCGATCGCGCTCAGCCGCCGCCACCAACGAACCTGAGACATAGACTCCTCCTTGGTACGAAGTGTTTGATTAGACAGGAGCTACCAGATCGGTTCAGCCTGTGCAATGTCAAGGCGGAGAGGGGATGCATAATAATTTTCTCGCAATTCAATCCGAGTTTCCTGCTAACCCGCCGTTCACCCTTCGACAGGCTCAGGGCGAACGGGGCTGGGGATTGAATGCGTGGTTAATTGTCCGTTCGTGTTGAGCTTGTCGAAGCACGACCACCGCACGGTACGAACCGAGCCAAGATTTTGTTATGCACGCGAGAGGGCTGGTATTTTTGTCAGAGTAAATTCTTTATGCTAGTGTTCTGAGTCTACTGTTGGAAAACTGAAATCCCCCAGGCAAGGAGGAGGCACTATGGCAGACCATGATGGTGGCGATCTGATCTACGACATCCCTGCTCCGATGAGAGGGCAGACTGCCATTGATCCTGAGACCTATGCCCAGATGTACCAGCGCTCGATCCAGGATCCAGAGCGTTTCTGGTCCGAGCAAGCCGAACAGTTTGTTACCTGGTTCAAGAAGTGGGAGAAGGTATTAGAGTGGGACTTTGACGCGGCGCACGTCAAGTGGTTCATCGGCGGCAAGCTCAACGTTTCTTATAATTGCCTCGATCGCCACGTCGAAGCC
>JACQEL010000340.1 GCA_016200595.1 Deltaproteobacteria bacterium | reverse complement strand
TTCCGCCCTTGCGCGAGCGGCGGGAAGCTATTGCCCCCATGGCGCAGCAGTTTCTGCGCGAATTTTGCGACAAATATGGCAAACGGCGCCGCCTGTTCATGGACGAAGCCCTCACGCGGCTCACCCACTATCCCTGGCCAGGCAACGTGCGCGAGCTGCGTAACGTTGTCGAGAGTCTGGTGCTGATGACCAAGGGAGAACAGATCGGGCTGCGAGATCTTCCTGCCAACATTCGGGCCGTGCCTACGCGGACCGAGATCCGTCTTCCTATCGGCGTGACCCTGCAAGAGGCAGAGAAAGAAATCCTGCGTTGTTATTTGGAAGTCTTTCCTACCAAGAAAGAAGTCGCCCGCGTGCTCAACATCGGTCTGCGCACGCTGCACGCGAAGATCAGAGCTTATGGCTTGCCGACTCGCCCTCGGCGTGTATGCATTCCCCACAGTGCAAAAATAGCACTCTAAATCGCGCATAAATTGCTCCAAGTGCAAAATCTGCACTTGGAGTGGGACTGAAACACTCGCATAGTGCAGAAACTGCCTGTTGCGATCGGGTCCACTCGGCTTCCCGTCAGCCCTCGTACAGCAGAAGTGTGAGTTATTGCAGGGTTAGCCTCCGCCTCGCCTCAGGCATCAGGTTTGCTTAGGGTTCTCAATGCCTCAAGAGGAGACCCCGTGAACCCATCTGTACGCCCAACCAACGTGCCTTTGCCGTCGTCGTCACCACCGGGGATGGTATCACCTGACATATTGGCGCCTGCGGAAAGGCAACCAGAAAACCCCATCTGGGTTGACCTCACACCCTTAAATCGCGCGGCACTCAGCACAATCCAGGAGCAGTATGGTCTGCCCTCAGAGGTAATGACCTACTTTCTCTTGCACTACCCGTCCGCCAAACTCATCCATGCTGGTCCAGTATTGTTTTTGGTCACGTTTCTGGTGACTCCCTCCTCGCGTTCCCTTTTCACCCTGCGAGAACTCAAGATCTGTGTCTCCTCGACGGTGGTCGCCACCATGTGCGGCCCGGCTGGAAAGGCGTTGCCCGATCTGGCGCAACATTTTCCTCTGCCAAGCCTCAGTGGAGAGCGAACCGGACAGTTGTTGCACGGCTTGTTGGAAGAGACAGTCAGGTCCTATGAAGCCATTGTAAGGACCGTTGAGGGACGAGGCCGCGGCGAGGTCCCTAGAGAAGAAACACAGCGACGGCGTAAGCAGGTCGAGAAACTCGTGCGCTTCTTGCGCGAGGAGCAATCCTTCCTCGGCAATGTGACGCGCGAGGGAAGAAAATTGCTCGCGGCGGAAGAGAGCCGACAGATCAGGAGTATCGCAGAGCGGGTAGGGGTGCTCGCACGGACCGCTTGGGAGACCACACTTGAGAGGAAAGTCCTAGCGGCCCACCCAGCGATCCCTGGGGCGACGCAAGCAGGAGACGATGCATGAAACAGTGGCGTGGGGTGTGGAAAGACGGAGGAGAGGGTATGCAGAAGAAACTCGCAATGATCGTTAACCATCAGAGCGGAGGTTTGCCTGTATGACACTCCTCCACACTCAGCGCACCGCTGAGCCCGGAACCCGTAACAAAGAGAATCTCCTGTCCCTCCTACAAGAGGGACAAGACAACGTCCAACGACTCTCGGTACACGCGTGCCTCCTGGAGCGCCGGCTGCAGGGAGGGGCAGAGGCGGCGGATCTTTTGGTCCTCGTGCAAGACCTCAAGTTTGCAGTCGAGGAGTTGCAGGAGTTGTTTCGCTCCGCCCTGCCCATGGCAGCACCCGGGTCCAACGGCAGCAAAATCACCAAGGCAGAACCGGCGGAGGAGAAACCTCTGCGGATCGAGGTCGTTGCCTTGAGGCCATTATTCACTCGCTGTATCGAAGCCGTACGCCAGCAGGCTCGGCGTACGGGTGTCTCGCTGCTCTGCCACCTTGCCCCGGACCTCCCCTCGCTAACCACCGATCCAGAAACGCTGGCACAAATCATCTCCTTGCTGCTCGAATATCTGGTCAGGACGATTGGCAAAGGAGGACTAGAAGTGAGCGTACGCTGGACCGAAGGGACCCTCGTGATTGACGCCTATGATGCTGGGCGTGGGATCTCCAAAGAGACCTATGCCGCACTGCGCCACCTCGTTGGCAGACTGCAGGGGACGCTCAGAGTCACCCAGGAACTCGGAGTCCAGTCACGAGTCGAACTCTCGTTTCCTTCCGCCCCCGTAGGGGGAAATGGGGCACCCCACGCCACGCCTAAGCATTGAGAAAGGAGCCGAATTCATGACCGAGACACTACCCCGTCTGTTGGCGCTGCAAGTGTGTGACCAGCGCATCCAACAGGCGACTCGCACCTTGGACACCCTTCAGCAATCTCTGGCCGTTGCGAAAGAGGAAGAACAGATCCCAGTGCAAGAGGTGCAAACCTGGCAGGATAAGCTCAGAGCGAGCGTGGCGGTGGAAGAGGAGTTGCGTGCAGCACAGGATAAGCGCGCGGCTCTAACCACCGGCATCAATACCTTCCTGCTGCACGAGTATGAACGCATTTTCTCCCGCCGCGGGGGAGTGGCGATCGTCGCGCTGGTCAACGAAGCCTGTCAAGGCTGCTATATGCATCTGCCCCCACAGATGTGCTTGGAACTGCAAAGGCACCCCAAGCTGACCTTCTGCCCGCATTGTCAGCGGATCTTATTTGTCCCGATAGAGACAAATCCCCCGGCCGGGGAACCGCGATCTGCTACCAAAGGCGCTGATAGGTATCCTCCTCGCCAATCGCGGCAGCACGCCAAGAGCAAGGCCCGCACCGCGCAAGAGTCAGCCGGGACCGTATTACCTCCTGCTAAGTTGGCGCAGGGGTGAGCTTACGACCATGAAAGCGGAACACTTCAGCCGGCTGCACGACCTGGTCGGGGGGATCGTGTATAGCCCGCCCAAACCGTTACCCGCACCATTCACCGGCAAACGGCAATTACTGGAAGCGCTATTGCTGGATGCCATTCGCACGTTTCATCTCCTCGTGCATGCGCGGAAGCCTGGTGACCGACAACGCTTTGCGGAGGTTGAGGCGTGGATCACCTCGGCGGACACTGACTACGTCTTTTCGTTTATCAATGTGTGCACGTTTCTCGGGCTCAATGCTGACGCCGTGCGCACTCACCTGAGCGCCTGGCAGGCCTCACAAAACGGCGCGCCCGCACGGCTGCTGTCGGCGCCTAAATCTCGGGCGCGGATCGTGCAACGATGAAAAAAACTCGGGTGTTGCTCGTCGAAGAGGATCCGCTCATCCGGACCGTTGTCGGACTGACCCTGCAGAATCTTGGCTACGCCATCGTCGTCTCTGCGGCCGACCGGTGTGAAACGCTGCGCTTGCTTAAAGCCTTTACGCCTGACCTAGTTGTGATCAGTCCGAACGCGCTGGAGAAGACGGGAATAGGGCTCGTGCGTGAGATGCTAGCTGAGGAGCACACGTCAGTCTTTGTGATTCCTGGTCACCTGAGAGACCTGTCTGCGCGGCCCACCTCGCCGCTGCGAACCGCTGACCTGAGTAGTCTCTTGGCGATCCGTCGGGTAGTCCAGGTCCTGTTTGGTCAAAGAAGGTTTGTCTTGAACTAAAGAAGACGCGGCGGGACGTGGATCATGCTCCTGGTTGAGTACGTACAGATTCGCAACTGACTAACGAACGCTTATGAAGTACCGCAAGATCGCCGAATGGGAAGACCATGAGACAGAGCC
>JACQEL010000339.1 GCA_016200595.1 Deltaproteobacteria bacterium | reverse complement strand
TTCCTGCCCCACTGGCAGTGAAATTTCCTGCCACCGTCCCCTTGCCGCTTGTCGAGGTTGCACGGGTCTTACTTGACGCCGATATCTCCGTTGCCGTCTGTCACAATGCCCCGGCAAACGGCGGCTCCTCACAGGCTCAGACAATACTCCACGCAGCCAAAGGCCAACTCGAGGTGATCGGTGTCGGCGGGGTTTCCAGTGGCGCCGAGGCGCTGGCCGTTTTACGGCACGGCATCACAGCGATTCAGATCGGCTCGGCGGTAGTGAAAGAAGGCGTCAGTGTATTCGCGCGGCTGAAACGGGAAATGGCAGACAGTCTAGAGCTATAGAGAAAGGAGACAGAGCCCACCCCTCCCCTTCTCTGTCTCTGTCTCAAATCTCTGTCTCTCTTCTCTCTGTCTCTCAGCTCAGCGGTAGTATCGGGTTTTGCATTCCTGACATTCCCAGATGTCTTTCCCGAACATAAAAAGACAATACAGCCATGTCGTTTCTCGCTCACACTTCCCACAATGAGCTGTCATCGTATCGCCTGGCTTTGGCATCGTAGTGCCCTCCTTTTTGCGGCGTTATTGTAGCCTATAAATGGGCAAAGGTAGAGATGTCCTCGTCAGTGCCACATGTGACAAAATTACTTTTCCGCCCCCGATAAAAACTTCACCTAGCCAAGACATGACAAATCTTTCGGGTATCGCCTCAAGGTTCCCGCGTGCTCTCCGAGACTTTTACCTCCTCCTCAAGGTGGAGTGCAACTCTGTTCCGAGAGATTAGAAAAACCCCTCCTTTTAGCGTATTGCTGCGGGTCTTTTGATTACTTAGGCTAGCCAGGCTGTAGTGGCAGGGCTGTTCTTTAGAGAGCGCCACAGTCATTTTTATGGTGAATTACTCATGTCTTAGCGTCTGAGGCTCCGCCTACATCAATTTACAAAAGGAGAAACACGTATGACAGGACGATCTCAGCGTTCCTACTGGAGTGCGCTCGCCTTAACCGGCATGCTGACCTTGACCCTGGGACTGGCTCTTGCATCCCCTGCGACTGCCGATAACGAGGAGAAGTTCTATCAGCAGCATAATTTGGTGTCCGATGTACCGGGTCTTGCCGATCACACCGACCCGAACCTGGTCAATGCCTGGGGGATGTCCTTTAGTTCTACAAGTCCCTTCTGGGTCTCGGACAACGGGACTGGCGTCTCGACCCTCTACAATGGCGCTGGTCAGTCCTTCCCAGTAGCCTCGCCGCTGGTGGTCACCATCCCGCTGCCTCCGGGTAGCACTGAGCCTCACAGCAAGCCTACCGGCCAAGTCTTTAACGGTACCTCCGACTTCCAGGTTGCTTCCGGCTTACCCAGCGTCTTCATTTTTGCTACCGAAGACGGCACGATTGCTGGCTGGAACCCCTTTGTCCCAGTTTTCCTCTCCACCACTGCTATCCTTAAGGTGGATAACTCAGGCTCCGGCGCGATCTACAAAGGACTGGAGACCGCCAACATTGGCCCTCACAACTTTCTCTACGCCGCCAACTTCCATGCCGGCACCATCGACGTATTCGATAAAAACTTTAATCCGGTTCCCCTTCCCCCCGGGGCCTTCTCAGACCCAAATCTCCCCGCCGGTTATGCTCCTTTCAACATTCAGAACCTGGGTGGGCAACTCTATGTCGCCTATGCCAAGCAGGACGCCGATAAGGAAGACGAGGTTGCGGGTCAAGGCAAGGGCTTTGTTGATGTCTTCAATTCCAACGGCGTGCTTGTTCAACGCGTCGCTACGCGCGGCAAGCTCAACGCGCCTTGGGGGCTGGCCTTGGCCCCGCCCAATTTCGGGCGTTTTAGCAATGACGTACTCGTCGGCAACTTTGGTGATGGCCGCATCAGTGCGTATCGCCTCAAGAACAATCGCTTCCAATTCCACGGTCAACTCAACACTCCCGACGGCAAGCGAGTAGAGATTGACGGGCTCTGGGCATTAAGCTTTGGCAAGGGCGGCGCCAATAATGGACCAACCAATGTCCTCTTCTTCACCGCTGGCCCTGACGATGAAGATCACGGTCTCTTTGGCAGTCTCACCGCCTGTAGCAAATCCACCTGCGGTAATCCTTAGTGGCTTGTCCATGGGTGTGTCCTGGGAGCGCGACCATCTTGGTCGCCTGGCAAAGCGGGTGAACGCCCGCGCTCCCAGGATAAGGATACCTTACGACCTCGTTCCCAGGCAGAGCCTGGGAACGCAAACCCCAGATGCGGCAGAGCCACGACCACCCGGCATACCCGGGCGGAGCCTGAGCAATGGTTGAGGCTCTCCTTACAGATACTCTGCTAATCACTCGTCCCGAACCTCTCTGTCTTAAGCAAAGCCGGAAAGTCACGGGACGTTCTCCAGCGCCTCATCATTTCCACCCCCAGCAACACATACAGCGGCGCGTACTCAAGCCATAACACCCAACTTGGGGTAGGCCAGGTAATGTAGACCAAGGCGGAAGCACAAGAAAAATAGAGCCAGCCAGGGGATGGGAGCATACACAGGAGCGCAATTAGCCAGAGCAAGTACCACGGGTGCAGAGCCGGATAGAGCAGGAGGGTGTGAACACTCACAAGTAGATAGGCGTTGCCCACCAGGCTCGGAAAGGGAGGGTTCGGACTTGCTCCGCGATTTCCTGCAGCCTCACTCTTCATCCAAGTAGAATCGGAGCGAAAAAATATCCATCCGGCCACACCCACAACTCCGAGGCGTAGGATCCAACCGGCATACACTGGAGAGAGCACGGCAAACAACAACGAGGGCAGCCCGAGGTTGGTAATCTCATCCGGATCAGAGAAATACCGTGGGAGAAACCCAAGGATCTTGGCGCCTCCCGCCAGATACGGCGTATAGGCACAGAGCAGGACTGCCGCAAAAATTAGCCCACAGCGCCCGACTCTCCTTCTGACAAACACCGCAGCCAGTAAAGCCGGATAGAGTTTCACCGACGTCGCAAAGGCCAGGCTCATAAAAGCAAGGTTCACTCGCTGTTTTGCCGCAGCGAGAAACGCTGCGACCACGCACAAAACAACTATCGCTTCCAGATGCCCGGCCTGAGCCGTTTCGTACACCACCAGTGGATTCCACGTGTACAGCAATACGCGTAACCGGTTGAGCTGATAGCCATCAAGCAGACGTAAAAGTAGCAGAATCGCGCCGCAATCGGCCAACAGCAAGAGCGCTTTAAAACGAGCCGGCGTCGTTAACCCAACGGCGGCCGCAGCCCCAAAAATGAGCTGAGCACCGGCCGGATAGATGGTGGGAAACTCCTTACGATTGATCCGTTGATATACAGTATCGTCGCGCAGAAAGCGTAAGGCTTCGTCCTCGGGCGGGTAGCGATACGGGTTAATACCCGCCATCTGCACCCGACCGTCCCACAAATAACGATAAAGATCAGTCGATAGGCGTGGCTCAGTGGCAAGTAACGGTAAACGAAAGAGCAGAGCAAAGGCCAAGAGCACCGTCAGGGCAGATGGTGTAGGCTCGGCCCTTCGCCAGATGAGACGTAGAGCCAGGCAATAAGGGATGAAGAGCAGAAAGACTTCGACTTGATACCATCCTGGCGCCCAGGGCGGTGATGGTAACAGCGAATCCCAGCGAAAACTCACGCAGTAGATGGGAAGGGAAATTCCGCCAAGGATGGCTAGTTTGCCTGCCGTTCCCACCCCAGTTGCTCCTCAGGGCGCGCCGCACGGCCCCATCCGCTTACACTGCGTAAGCCAACAGCCGCCCAATCAGACCAGTGTGTCCGAGATCTTTTTCTACACGCTGGGCGAGCCAACCATCGACGCCGAGCACCCGCCCCGCACGGTCTAGAGTCAGAGCCACATGCGAGACGATCAGCAATGGATATGTCCAGAACCATTCTCCCGGAACCGAGTAGTTGCCAATCAGCAGATTGATCTGCATGACCAATCCTAATAATCCGCCGATCACAGGAACGAAGCTACCAGTGATCAGCGAGAGCGCAATGGCCAGCTCTTGCAGGAATACAATCATGCCCATTACGGCAATATGCGGAAGAAAAAAATACTGCAGGAAATCCGTGTACCAGTGGAAGGTGGGGTTGTTGATCTCAGTCCAGATCCAGCCATACAGCCAGCCATAACGGTTGCCTTCACTATCAAACACCCAGGGCGCTTTCTGCAAGCACAGGTCCAGCCACATGATCCCTAAGACAATACGATAAATCGCCAGCCCCAGGCCCGGGGAATGCTCCCCTCCCACAGCGTGGTTCATCATATTTTTGCTCATCATGATAAATTCCTTTCCCTCGGGCAAAGCCCGAGTTGGCTCAGGAATGCCCGGGTCCTTGGCACTCCGGCGCTCCCATCGAGCCGGCCAAGTTCGACAGCCAGTTTGTACAAATCTGCGCCGTTGTCGATGTCATACCACGAAGGTAATAACGCAACATTAAGATTATGATGCCGCGCTTGGGCAAGGGTTTCAGTCAGCACCGCTGAGGTGCTCCAAGTGATGTTTTCAAATAACCCCTGATGCACGGCACGCGCACCCACTAAATAGTAACCCCCATCACTGCACGGACCGAACACGGCATCCTGCTTGAGGTCTCCGAGCACGGTAAACGCTTCTTGCAGATAAGAAGGAGGAAGTGTGGGGCTATCACTGTCCATGATGACTATTTTGTGAAAGCCCTCGTCTAGTAAGTCAGCAAAAATATTCACCAGCCGTTCGCCCAGCCCGTTGCCGCGCTGCGGCAGATAACGCAAGGGAAACGGTAACAACGCCCGAAAGATCGCTTCGCTACCCGCTGGCGTGAACGCGAGGCAGACCTGCGTGTCCGATACCGTGCACGCCTGCTCCACCGTGTCCACCAGAAAGCAGCGGAACAATTCGGCCGCCTCAGCCGCCGAGAGTGGCGGACATAGGCGGGTCTTGACCTGACCCACGATTGGAGCCTTCGCGACGATGACAAGAGCGTTGGGCATAAAAAGCTGTCAGCTATTAGCGGTTAGCTCTTAGAACCCATCCCTAACCCCAAACCCCTGGATGCCCGCCTGCGCGGGCATGACGGAGGGAGTCGCAGAGGGCGTCATTCCCGCGAAAGCGGGAATCCAGGTTTTCGCACCAGCGGAGGTTTTGGGATAGCTTCTCGCCTTTTGGCAGCGAGGAACACGCCTCGTCTCGTTCGCCTGTGTTTTAGATGTCAGGACAAGCCGAAGGTTTCTGGTACTATTTCCTCGCCATTGCCTCCTCATAATGCTTCTCTCTCAAGAGCTAAGAGCTAAGAGCTAAGAGCTAAGAGCTAAAAGTGGCGAAGCTTACAGACTCCACTTCGCGCCGCATTTAGCGCAGGCATCAGAAGGCGCCTGCAGAGATTGTAACCCACTACGGAACTCCTGATAACGGTCACCGTTCCAAATTTCGTCAAAGGGTCGAGCAAACAGATTGCCCAGGAGAATGCTCTGATAATCGCGGGTGGCAAAGGGCGCGATACAACACGGCAGGATATTGCCGTTTACCGTCACATACGTCACCGTCCACGGTCGCTGACAGGCACGCCACGGGGCAGGGTCGGTCTGATCCGTGGTGAGGCTGGTCCGTGGATTGGTCGCGCCCGAGGCCTCTAGCCGCACACCCAGTTCCTGACTCAGACGTTCACACTCGGCAATAATGTCTTCCGCGTATTGCTCGCTGAGACCATACAGAGACTGGTCCGCACGCGCCAAACCGATGGTCTGACCTTCGTCATAAAACACCAACCGTTGGAGATAGACCTCCCCGATGCCCAGGCGAGCAGCCAACCGGACCAGATCGGGCAACTCGGCGAGGTTCTCTTTCATGCCAGTGCACCACAAGGAGAGCTTGGGCAGCGTACTCCCCAGCGCAGCTTTGGTAGTTACCATGCCTTGGAGATTCTCGATGATCTTGGGAAACACCGGCGCGCCACGGATCTTACGGTAGGTCTCTGGCGTGGCCGCGTCCAACGAAACCCGGAGTTCATCCAGTTGGGCTTCAATCAGGCTCCGCTGCCAGTCAGCCTTAAGCAGCGTGGCATTGGAATTGAACAAAACATGGCTGCCTTTGTGCCGTTTCAGATAAGAGATCATCTGCGGCAGGGCTTTATTGAGCAGTGGCTCACCAATACCGTGCAGGACCGCCCGTTCGATACGCGGGAACTGGCTGACAATAGCCAGGAATTTGTCGTAGCTGAGCACATCGCGCGCTTCGAGATCCATGAAAGTAATGGGGCAGGTTTGACACAGCAGGTTACAGGTGTTGGTGACCTCGATGTACACACAACGCGGATACTCCGGCATGACAATCGGGCGTGGTTCCATAATTAGTCCCAAGTCTCAAGTCCCAAGTCTTAAGTCTTTTTTCCTCGCTTCCCCTTTTCCCCTTGTTTTCTGAAGCGCCCGCCGGGCGCCGAGCTAGGCTCAAGCGCTGCCCTTGAGACACACCGCGCAGGCTGCCTTGGTGTCGCGTAGCTGTCTCACTTGCTGACGCGCTTGCGGGCTCAGGGCTTCGCTAAGACTATCACCCAACAGCGCGTCTGGATCTTTCACCAGCACCGGACAGGCGAAATATTTCCCCTCGGAATAAGCAACACCCTTGTCACACATAAGAGTCGTGTTGATCTGGTCATTCTCAGGAGAAGTCGTGACCGCTGGCTTCAGTCCGTTATTCGTAGCCGCGCCAAGATCGTACAGAAGAATCTGAACCAGCTCTGCGCCCTTTTCCGCGGCAAATTGCTCGATCTGTGGAAGAGAATCCTGGTTGCTTTCCATCGGCGTCACGGCGATAGCCACAGGCACTTCGTGCATACGGAGTTCGGCGATCGCGCGTAACACGCGCTGATACAACCCCTGGCCCATCACCGAGTCGTTCAGTTCCGCGCTCGGCCCTTCCAGCGAAATCTGCACTTTCTTGAGATGGGCAAAACTCGCCAAGTGTCGAGCTTCCTCAGCCTGGATACGCGTGCCGTTGGTGTGGAGTTGGAAGGAATACCCCTGTTGGTCGACCTGATCGAGTAACGCGTAGAGCCGCGGGTGCAGGGTAGGCTCGCCGCCGGTAAACAACAGATGCGGGGCCGCTCCGAGACTTGCCAATTCAGCAAAAATTTTTGCTAGTTCAGTATCGGTCAGACGGTAAGGGTTCTTACGTAGAGGTGAGGCAGCGTACAAGCAGTGAGTACATGCCAGGTTGCAAAATTCTGGAGCGACCGGGAAAAGCCACAGTTCCTCAAGCGTCTCGCTGGCACTCGCCAGAGCGAGTTCCGGGCGGGACCCAGGCTTGGGCAGAGTTTCCTCTTTGTAGGCTCGGGCTATGACGACATAGGCGTTCGGGTTTTTCGTGCGTTGGTTGGGCGCGCGGGTGAGGATCTCGACTTTGGTGAATTCCGCACCAATGTAGCGAGTCAGAAAACCCTTCTCTGACATGGCGCCGGCGATTCAGGTAAACCAGTCCTCCTGATTATCGCGCTCAGCTGGGGTGGGCTCGGTACGTAACACGATCTCGGCGTTCACCGTACGGCCACCAGGCTTCAGCACCCGGCTGATCTCGGCAAAAATAGCCTCCTTGTCGGCCGACAAATTGAAAATGCCGTTGCTCACGATACAATCCACCGAATTGTCGGCCAGGGGGAGACTTTCGGCTGAGGTCTGGACGAACGTCACGTTAGCGTGACCAAATTGCTGTAGGTTCGTTCGTGCTCGCTCAAGCATGGGCTCAGCACAGTCCACGCCTATCACCCGGCCTGCCGGGCCGACACGCTCAGCCAAGAGCGCGGTGTCCAGCCCACCACAGCAGCCGAGTTCCAGGATGGTTTCTCCAGGTCTGGCTTCGCAAAGCGTAACCAGCGAGGCAGAAATGCCCGTAAAGGCTTCGCTGAGAGCAGGAGGTAGACTTTCAAGCAGAGCGACCGGATAGCCGAGGTCCCGGGCATACTCTGCGCCGACCCGGAATTTGTAACGCTTGCCTGGCGCTTGGGCAACTTCGGCATATTTTTCGGCTACGAGCTGATGAATCTCCCGTGGGGTCATTTCCCCGATCTTCTTACCATTGCCCATATGCCTTTCCTCCGGTTGCGGTCGGTTTCTTTGGCTGATACCCACGCTCCGGTGATTTTCTTATTACCTCGCTTGAGGACCTCTCCGCAATTCCCCAGCAGGTCGCGCCGTTGACACACTCACCAGCCCTGAGTATCGTGCCGAGCGTTCTGCAGTATACCTTTTCTCCTACGTATCAGGTAAAAATAAGGCGCGACAGCGAAAAGTTCCGAATGGAGAACAGAGAAGGGGCGGAACAGCAACATGGGAGCAGCCGACGAAATCGTCACCATCGTAGACGAACACAATCAGGTGGTCGGTGCCGTGCCGCGGCGCGAGATGCGCGCCAGGAATTTACCTCACCGCAGTACTTACATCCTGGTGTTCAATGCGCAGGGCGAACTGTACGTGCAAAAGCGCACGATGAGCAAAGACGTTTTTCCTGGCTATTATGATCCCGCGACTGGCGGGGTCGTGCTGGCCGGAGAAAGCTATGAACAGGGGGCAGTCCGCGAGTTGGCGGAAGAAATGGGGATCCGCGACGTACCGCTGACCTGGCTGTTCGATTTTTACTTCACCGACGAACACACCCGCGTGTGGGGTGGCGCCTTTTCCTGCGTGTACGACGGCGAAGTCAGCTTGCAGGCAGAAGAGGTGGAGAGCGTGGCTCTCATGACGGTTGAGGAAATTTTGCGCCGGTCGGTGACCGAACCGTTCACGCCGGATGGCTTATATGTGGTGCGGAGGTATACAGGGAAACTCTAATGAAATTTGACGCACAAAATCGGTAATGCGTTTGCCGACCAGGAAATGGTAGGACAGGCTTCCAGCCTGTCCACAGCACGGGCTAGAAGCCCGTGCCACCAGGGGCCTCACTTACCGATCTTGCTCAGCAAAATTCATGAGACTCCTCACCCTAGCCCTCTGCTCTTTGAGGAGAAGAGATCCGTTCACAGAACCATTATGAAATTTGGCCTCCTCTTCCAGTTACAAGACCCACCCAACGGCGACAATTTGCCTCGGCTCTACGACGAAGTGTTTGAACAAGCCGAGCTAGCCGAACGGGTGGGGTTTGAAGCTTTTTTCGTGCCTGAACATCATCAGCTGCCGGATGGTTATCTGCCTGCACCGCTGACCTTCGCCGCGGCATTGGCGGCGCGCACTCAGAAAGCGGAGATCGGTACCGGCATCCTGCAATTGCCGCTTTACCATCCTCTCCAGGTAGCTGAAGAAGTGGCAGTCATCGACAACCTCTCTAAGGGCCGCTTCATTCTCGGCGCCGGCCTGGGGCTGGTGCAGAAGGAATTTGCTGCCTTTGGCATCCCGCTCACCGCAGCGGCGTCACGCTTCAGCGAAGCCGTGGAGATCCTCAAGCAGGCGTGGACCGGAAAGCCTTTTTCGCACAGTGGGCCTCACTTCCAGTTTACCGATGTCACGATTACCCCGCGTCCGGTGCGCCAGCCACGCCCGCCGATCTGGATCGGCGCGATGTCTGAAATTACCCTCAAGCGCGCCGGACGCATCGGCGACGGCTGGATCAGCGATCCCCTGCACAACTTTGCGGTGATGAAAGCCTGGAGTCAGATTTACCGCGCGGCTGCCGCAAAAGCGGGCAATCCCCGGGTCGAGATCGCCTTACTGCGCGACGCCTGGGTGGGGGAAAGCCGAGCTGAGGTCGAGCGCATGTGGTGGCCGCACATGCAAGCCTATCATCTCTTTTATCTGCGTCTGGGCTTCTTCTCCTCTGGTCGTTTCAATGCACAGTGGGAGCCGTGGGTCAAAGAGGTACAATCCGAGGCTGAGTGGACCTTTGCGCGGGTGGCGCCTAATCGCTTGATTTGCGGCACCGCGGCTGAAGTCGTCGCCGAGATCAAACGGTATCAGCAAGCACTCGATTGTCAGTATATGATTCTCATGCTGCGACACCCCACTGGCCCGAGCCATCAGGAGACTCTGCACTGTATTGAGTTGTTCGGTAAGGAAGTGCTACCACAGTGTAGGTAAAGCGCCCGATGGGAAAAAGCCCAGCGCCGCAGCGTTTTCTCTCCTGCAGGAAGTCGCTGGCAGAGAATTAGGAGAGCCGTGAGGGGAGAAGGGAACGACTCTTATGGCAAACACCTATGAGCTGATAGTGATCGGTTCTGGTCCGGCGGGACAAAAGGCCGCGATCCAAGCCGCCAAATTGGGCAAGCGGGTGGCGATCATCGACCGGGCAAACTGTGTCGGGGGGATGTGCATTCATCAGGGGGCGATTCCCAGCAAGACCCTGCGTGAGGCGATCCTCTATTTTACTGGCTTTTATCACCGGCACACGTATGGCGTTCAACGCCGCCGGGACCTCACCCTCCAGGACCTGCTGGGCCGGTGCGCGCAGGTCGTCGAGAACGAAGCGAGTGTCATCATCGCCCAACTCGACCGCAACCGAGTAGACATGATTGAAGGGCAAGCCTCTTTTGCTGACGCACACACAGTGAAGGTCAGCACGGCGAATCAGCCACGCTTGCTCACCGCAGATTACATTATCATTGCCACGGGAACCCTACCGGCTCGCCCGGCCTCCATTCCTTTCGAGGATGGAGTAATCATTGATGCTAACGGGCTCGATACGTTCACCAAATTGCCCCGCAGCCTGATCGTGATCGGGGCCGGCGTCATCGGCACGGAATACACCAGCATTCTGGCACTGCTCGGCATCGAGGTGACCCTGATCGATCAGAAACCCTATCTCCTCGACTTTGTCGATCAGGAGATCGCTGAAGCCCTGTCCTATCACATGCGCGATGTTGGCGTCATTCTGCACTTTAACGAGGAGGTAGTCTCGGTGAGCAAAACCCCCAACGGCAAGGTTCGCGCTACCCTCAAGAGCGGCAAAAAGCTCTCAGCCGATGCCCTGCTGTACACGGCGGGGCGCCATGGGGCCACTGCCATGTTGGGGCTTGAGGGCCTCGGCATTCAACACGATGAGCGTGGGAGAATTCCGGTCAACGAGCACTTCCAGACGACACTCCCCCACATCTATGCCGTGGGGGACGTGATCGGTTTTCCCAGCCTGGCTTCGACTTCAATGGAACAAGGACGGCGGGCCGCCTGCCACGCCTTTGGCAGGCCCACGTACCACCGCCCCAATCTCCTCCCTTATGGGATCTTCACGGTTCCTGAGATTTCCATGGTAGGCCAGAACGAAAAACAACTCAGCAAAGACGGTGTCCCCTACGAGATCGGCGTGGCCCGCTATCGGGAGATTGCCCGCGGGCAGATACTCGGTGACAAGGTAGGCATGCTGAAGTTACTTTTTCATCAAGAATCTCGCCAACTGTTGGGGGTGCACGCTATCGGCCAAGGCGCCACAGAACTCATCCACATCGGGCAAACCGCCTTAGCCTTCAACGGAACTCTCGACTTCTTTATCGAGAACACCTTCAACTATCCCACTTTAGCCGAGTGCTATCGGGTAGCGGCTTTAGACGGGTACAACAAAGTCGTGATGGATGAGTGACCCTGCCCTGTCGGGTCGGACCCGTCAGGCAGGACAAAAACTAGCCAGCCTTTCTGGGATTGAGCCCTATGAAAATCGGCTATCTCCTCGACACCCACGGCGGTCCTTACAATATGCCCACGCCCACCAGCGCTCAGGTGACTGCGTTCATCGACCACCTGTGGCGCGAGGCCGAAGCCGCCGAGCAAGCTGGGTTCGACTCGCTCGTCGTTCCCGAGCGTCACGTTCGTCCCGAGTGCCTGTTTCCTTCGCCGCTGTTGCTGCTGGCTGGTTTGGCGACACGCACCACGCGCATTCGCTTAGGGACCTACATCCTGATTCTGCCGCTCTACGACCCGGTTCACATCGCTGAACAAATGGCGCTGCTCGATCTGATGTCCAAGGGTCGACTGATTTGCGGTGTGGCATCGGGCTACCACCCGGACTACAACAACGCCTTCTCTATTCCCATGAAAGGCCGGCGACAACGCTTCGAGGAAGGACTGGAAGTGATGAAGCTGGCGTGGACGCAGGAGAGTTTTTCGTTTCACGGTCAGGCTTTTCACTACGACAACGTGCGTCTCACCCCGAAGCCGCTGCAGCAGCCGTATCCTGAGTTGTGGCTGGGAGGCATGTTTCCCTATACGATTCAGCGAGCCGGACGTAGTGGTGACGCCTGGTGCAGTGATCCGTTTCCCCTGCAGCAGGAGACCTGGAAGAGTCAGGTCGCATTCTATCGCGAGGCTGCCGCCAAAGCCAAGCGCAAGTCACTAGTAGTGTTGATGCGTGACGGCTGGGTGGCGCCGACCCGCGCCGAAGCGGAACGAGTTTTCGGCAACATTTATGTACAAGAGCTGCTCTTCTACCATCGCTATGGCATTCTTACGCATCATCCCGACTTTCGCTCCGAGTCCGACTTCACCGTGGCCAACAGTTTCCGGCACGCGGTGGCCGGTTCGCCCCAGGAGTGTATCGACCAACTGGCGACATACGGCCAGGAGTACAATGTGGATTACGTCATCATGCGCTTCCGCCTGCCAGCCGGACCGGAGCGCGAACGCGTGCTGGATTGTATCCGCTTGTTCGGTGAAGAGGTGCTACCTGGGTTTCATAAGTGAGGATGGTTCGCGAACCGCTCTCCATAAGGGCTAAAGACAAAAGGAGTAAGCTGGGGCTGACCCAGCCTACCTCTCCTGTTGCAATTTTTGATTGTGGACAGATAATACAGAGGAACGCTTGCTCATTCCTGGACTCCCATAATGCCGAAAAAAGCTATTCAACAGCGAGAAATAGGCAAGTACATCATCTCTGATCCCCGCCTCTGTCACGGAGAGCCTACGTTTAGGGGGACACGCAAGCTTGTCCGCGATTGTATAGAAATGGCAGCTCATGGCCTGACTATTGACGAGCTAGCCAGTCGTGCCGGTCTGCCGCGTGAGGCTATTGTTGAGGCACTGCATCTCGCGGCGGAAGTTTTGCAGCGCTACTACACCGACCGTCCCGCGGTTGCCTCCCGCCATCGGGAACGGCTAAGCGCTTCCGCATGAGTCGCCATGTTCTTGATGAACTGTTCGACGAGTCTGTCTTTGCTCAACTCAAAACCCGACGAATTGCCATCGATAAGGTAGGAGCAGGCTTCGGCAGAACTGGCTGGTTAGACGAGCATATCCTGCAAGCCCTTCATGGCAGCGGGAAAACCTTCCATACCCGAGATCAAGGTTTTTACCGCCGTTCGCTTGGTCACCTTTCCTACTGCATTGCGTACTATGATATCCCTCTTGCGGAAATGGCTGTGTATATTCACCGTTTCCTTCGGCATCCCCAGTTCAACACCCACGCCAAGCGTTTAGGAAAGGTGATCAAAATCACGACTCAGCGCATCGAATTCTGGCGGGTAAGACACTCCACTAGGTTGATCATTCGCTGGTAGGAGAGAGGAGCAAGTACATGGAGAGGGTTGCTCACCCCAGGAGTGTATCGACCAACTAGCCATGTACGGCCATGAGTACGATGTGGATTACGTCATCATGCGCTTCCGCCTGCCGGCCGGGCCGGAGCGCGAACGGATGTTGGACTGTATCCGCTTGTTCGGCGAGGAGGTCTTACCGCGATTTCATGATTAGAGGCAGATCGTAAGTGAATGCGCTATGGTGTAAAGCAAGAGCAAGTCGAGAGCAGGAGGCCAGCGCATGAGCGTAAAATCCGTAGGTCGCTCCATGGTTATTGACCCCGAGATTTGTCATGGCAAGCCCACTTTCCGCGGTACGCGGATTATGGTTGCGCAGGTACTGGAAATGGTTGCCAGCGGCATGGCGTGGGAGACAATCATCGAGCAATGCCACGGCAGTATTTCCAGAGAAGCCATCGCAGAGGCCGTATCTTTGGCAAGCAAGGTGTTTATTGAGCACGCTCAAGAGTATGCTCTGGAGCCAGCATCTGCGTGAATGTTCTGGATGAACACATTAAGGTGAGTTTTTTCTCTCATTCAACGGTTTGCTCTTGAAATCTCTGTCCCCTGAAGAGGATGCTCACCAAAACTACGCAACACACGCCGCAGGTTGATGACTCCTGCACGGTTCAGTTGCAATTTCTCGATCGTCGCTCGCCCCGTTGGGGTCAGTCCCAATATCAGCGTATAGTCTGGATTCCAAGTGAAATGGTCAGTCCAAGGTTGCTGGCGCGGATGGTAAAGAGGAGCGATCTCACCAGTGAGGGGATCAAGGGCCTCAACGCTGGTGTATTTCCGATTGTTGCAGCCTTGACATGACAAAGCTAAGTTTGACAACTCCGCAGTTCCTCTACGACTGCGCGGCATAATATGCTCCACAGAGAAAGAATCAGGAGAAAACCGCGCCTGGCAGCGGCAGTATTCGCAGTATCCCTTGGCACGCTCCGCGACGGCTCGTTTTTGCTCCTCGGCGATCTGTCCTTCAGACATAAGGAGGAGCTTTAATCCCTAACTGCTGCATGAGTGCTGAGAGAGAGGTCTGCCGCAAACGAGCCAATTCAGCGAGGCACTCGACACGACGGGCGTTCAGGTCCTCGATCTGATCCGAGAGGGCAATCAACGCAGCGTGTTCGTCTGGTGTGAGGGTTTCCGCTCGCCGCTTGGCAATCAGTTCGTTATAGCGCTGCCACATTTCTGGGGAGAGTCCTTCATTGATTTGCTGCAAGAGGCGAGCCTCGGCCTCTGGGAGACAGCGGGCATCGATCGTGTGAGTTTGGCGCAAGTGTTCCCGCAAGATATTCACAACGTACTCACCGGCACCAAGCCCTCGCTGTTCAGCTTGCTCACGTACCTGCGATTCCAACTCGGGTGTGATCTCGATAGTCAAAGCCATATACGAATTATACCTTTCATCACATGGGTTGACAGTGCCTCTCTAGGGAATGATTTCCTCATCCTGAATTCCCCTTCGTTCTATATCGTAGCCAATATGGCGAACAGGAATCCGCCAATTTCTCAACAGGAGCCGCTGATCCTTGATAATGTTCTCGTCTAGCAGGTTCATGCAGACATTGACTCGATGACAAACTCGTCCACATGCCTCAGCAATGCTTGGGCGGCTAGTTGCACGGCCTCCGTGATTGCTTCTTCGGTGATGCCCCCGTCCCATTCCTCAATGATCGCTTCCCATACCATGCCACTTGCGACCTGCTCCAGCACATCGGCAACGAAAATGCGCGTGCCGCGAAAGGTCAGCTTGCCATGACAAATCTCTGGATCAGCAACGATGTAACGTCCTAACTGTCGGGCGGTCGATTTCCGCTTCTTCATGACACGGCCTCCTTACGAGAATTTGTCGCTCAACCCTTGGGCTCAATCGGGGTGAGGATTCCCACTTGCTGTTCTATCGCTTCGGCGGCGTCTAAACACAGATCCTCGCGGTACCGAGGGCCGATAAGCTGCACTGCCTGCGGTAAGCCCTCGGCTAGTCCGACTGGGACCGCGACTGAGGGAAGACCGAGCAGATTGACGCTGACGACCAGGCGCATCGATTGCAAGAGTTCTTGCACAGCAGCTTTTCCGGCTAAATCGTATCCGACCGGGAACGGCGGCACGGTGGAAATTGGACCGAGGATCAAAGGATACTGCTGGGCAAACTGCGTCCATTCCCGCGCGAGGCGATTACGCTCAGCCAAGCCCGAAACGTAAGGGAGGAGCAACGACTCGGGGACCAAATCAAGGAAATCCTGCAGAAACTTTAAGGCGCCAGCGCCAGCCGTCTCCTGCATGACAGGGAGAAACATGGCCCGAATGTCAGCCGCGATGAGTTGCCTCCACAGGTCTGCCGCCTGCGCGAGTGCCGGGGGATCGACCTCCTCGACCGTGTAGCCAGCGGCAGCGAGAAGTTGGGCGGCCTTGCGCACGCCAGCCGCGACATTGCTCTCCACTCCCATCTTCCCCGGATCTACGCTTACCGCGACTTTGAGCGGCCTTTCCAGAGCAGGCCCCACCAGGGGCGCTGGGGTCCACCAGGGGTCGCGAGCATCGGGGCCACTCATGGCCGCTAACGCGAGGCGCAGGTCCTGCACGTGTCGCGCCATAGGGCCTTGCACGGCAAAGAGCTGGATGGTGATCGGATAGTCGGCTGCAGCCAGGGATGAGGCCCAGGCTACCCGCCCGAGGGTTGGGCGGAGAGCCGTGGTGCCGCAACATTGTGAAGGATAGCGCAACGAGCCGCCGTAATCGTTGCCGAGCCCCAAAGGCGTCATACCCGTGGCGAGGGCGACCGCATCGCCGCCACTCGATCCGCCAGGGGTGCGTGATGAATCCCAGGGATTTTTTGTTGCTCCTCTCAGGGCATTGTCGGTGTACCAGCGCAGTCCGAAATCGGGCAAATTCGTGCGGCCAAGGGGAATCGCCCCAGCCTGTTTGAGTTGCGTCACGTGGGGCGCTTCGATCGGAGGCAAGGCATCCTTGAGCGCGACCACTCCCTGTGTGGTCGGAGACTGGGCCAAATCGATATTCTCTTTGACCGTCATCGGCACCCCGTGGAGCGGTCCAAGCGTCGTCCCCCTGGCGATTGCCTTGTCTGCTTCCTCAGCGGCGCGTAGCGCTTCCTCCTGCAAGACCACCGTGACGGCGTTGAGTTTGCCATTGACAGCGTCGATACGGGCAAGATGCGCTTGCACTACTTCTCGACTTGACACTTGTTTCTCACGAATTGCTTTCGCGAGTTCCGCTACACCTACCCTCCAGAGTTCATGCTGCATGGTGCTCCCTCCCTACGCTTTCAGTGTGACTTCACTGGCTATCATGAAAGATCAGTGAAACACATAACGGGCGTTCAAAGGAGTAAGGAGGCAGCATGCGGTGTGCGAACTGCGAGTTTAAGAATCCCGAGGGAACGAAGTTTTATGGTGACAGCTGGATGAACTTTCGCAAGCAGTGTAATGGAGGAAAATAAGAGAGCTAATGAACCAATCATATTGTGACTGTCACCTCGTAGCCCGCGAATTTGCGAATGTTGAGCACCCCGGTATCCAGGAGCAAATATTGCCCTTTGATGCCCAAGAGAGTGCCTTCGACCTGGGGGGTTTTGTCGAGATTGAGCGCGGTCACCCGTGTCGGATAGTGCAGAACTGGATAAGTAAAAGTGTGTATCACTGCTTCCTCCAAGAGGATGGAGGTGTTCTCGTTTGCCGAGGGAACAGCGGCAGCGATAGCGTCACCGCTCTGTTTGAGCAGCTCGTCACGCCTGGCCTGCAGGTTGTGGAACTCTGGCTCACCCCGGAGCATCTGGCGCCAGTCGGTACGATCCGTGACATGCTTCTTTAGCGCGACCTCCAGCAGTCCAGCTTGATACCGGCTGTGGACGCGGAACACAGGCAAAGCCTGCACTGCCCCTTGGTCTAGCCAGCGGACCGGCAGCTGGCTGGCGCGGGTAATCCCCACTTTCACGCTCGCCGTGTTCGCGAGATAGACATAGTGGGGCTGCATACAATGCGCGAGTCCCCAGGCTGGTTCTCGACAGGTACCCTGCGCATAATGGCACAGCTCCGGCTTAACGATACAGAGGTCGCAGCTCGCCAAACCTCTGAAGCAAGGGTAGCAATATCCCTGATTGAAACTCCGCTTAGTCTGACGACCGCAGGCCATACAACAGATGGTCCCCGACCAGACTATCTGGATAGTCTGACCCAAACAGGTATTGAGGGGCAGCTCGTGAGTTCCCACCGGCAGACTATAGCGCACGGGCGCCTCTGCCTGTGCCCTGAGCTTCTGTAAAGGGCCGTGTAGCTTTTCCATGCCGTTACCTATGTCAAACTGTGGCTTAGTTGCAGGGTTGATTGAAACTCTACAGCGGTTTTCATTTGAGCGAGGAGACATCGCGTTTTCTCAGTCGTAGGCCGGGATAAGCGCAGCGTTTCCGGCCTACCTTCTCTGAATCAGACTTCAAGAGATTGGCACACCAGAGTTGTCACCCTGAACCCTGCGACGGAGCCTGTCCTGAGCTTGTCGAAGGGCTCAAGATAAACTCCGTGAAGGGTCTCGCAGTGAGATTCTTCGCTGCGCTCAAAATGACAGGGCTGGGTAGTCGCGTAGTAAGGTGTACCAATGTCATGCGTTCTGGTTGAGACGTGAGACTGTCTTTAGTGGACGCTCTTGCTGCCCAAGCCGCCATCCGGGGA
>JACQEL010000338.1 GCA_016200595.1 Deltaproteobacteria bacterium | reverse complement strand
TCACCCCTTTATCCGCCGGCCAGACCAAGCGACGACCGCCGCCCGGCAGGTCCTTCTGCCAGGCCTGATGCTTGATCGGGCTGATGGTTGGACCGATGGTATTGTAGTCGAAGATGACCACGTCTGCGGCCCTCCCCACCGTGAGTCTCCCTCTGTCGCGAATGCCAAAGAAGTCGGCGGGTTCGGCGGTGACCCGCTGAATCGCCCGTTCCAGCGTCATCACCTGTTTGTCACGGACCCAGGTGCCGAGCAGATAGGTGCAGTAGCCGGCGTTGTCGTGCATATCCACGTGCGCGCCACCATCCGAGAGGCCGATGAGCGTGCGTGGGTCGGTGATCAACTTCGCCACCCGATCCTCATGAAGGTTAAATAGTGCGATAACATATTCGGTATGAAGCTCGTCCTCCAAGGCGATATCGAAGAAGGTGTCGAGCGGATCTTTTCCCCTCGCGCGGGCAACCTCCACGACCGTTTTCCCTTCGAGGGACTTCAGCGCCGGATTGTGCACCTCTTGTACCTCTACCAGGTTCCAGTTGCCGGAGAATATGCGCGGAGCCTCCAACTCTTGGCGAAAGGCCTGGCGAAAAGCCGGATCACGGTACACCTTCATCTGCTCTGCCGCTGGCTGGTTGAAGGCCGGCTTCCACGAGGGATGGCTGCCAAACAGGAAAGGATTGTGCAGGTTAAACTCATTGCTCATCGGCAGACAATTCACCTGCGGAATCCCGCCCCGCTTAATCAACGGCTCGGCCTTGCGCAACGAGTCCAGACACGCCTCCGGCTTGTCTTCGCGGTCCACGATCGCCAGCCACGTCGCCGGACGCCCACTTTCGCTGAGCAGCAGGTCGAGCAAGTCATACTCCTCATCGGCCAGCATCCCGGCAGATTTTGTCAGCGTCAGTTCGATCGCGCCTTTGCCGAGTTCTTTGAGCACTCGCGCGTAGGCACTGAGTTCGTCCTGGCTGGCCTGACGGCAGGCCAAGGGGCGCCCTTTGTAGCCGACATGCTGCAGAATGGTGGTCGTGGTCCAACCGAAGGCGCCGGCAACGACCGCTTCCCGCAACAACGCTTGAATCTGTGTAATCTCGGCCGGCTGGGCCGCCCGCTCCATCGATTCCTCTCCCATCACGTAGTGACGAAAAGGCGTCAGGGGCGCCAGAAAGGCGAGGTTAATCCCCAATCCCCGCTTCTGTGCCGCGTCCATGAACTCTGGGAAACTCACCCAGTCCCACGTGATGCCTTTGGCGAGGACATCAAAAGGGATACCTTCGACATTGACCAAGTCCCAGGCGGCAATTTCTCGGGTCTCGGGGCGGCACGGAGCGATGCCGACTCCGCAGTTGCCCATGACCACCGTCGTCACCCCATGCCAGGCAGCCGAAGTGATGGGAGTATCCCAGCAGATTTGCGCATCGTAGTGCGTGTGGGGATCAATAAACCCAGGAGCGACGATTAAGTCAGACGCCTCGATGACTCGTCTGGCTCCTGCGGCAATCTTGCCGATCTCAGCGATTTTGCCCTCGGCAATCGCCACATCGGCATGGCGCGGCGGAGCACCTGTGCCATCGACCACGGTCCCGTTCTTGATCAATACATCGTACATCTGCGGTCCTCCTTTGTGTTGCTCGTCCTCTTTCGTCCAGAAAAGAGGTTTCCCCCTCTCTACTCCCCTTCTCTTTGTCAGGCAAGAGAAACGTCGCGGCTGAGTCCGCAAAGCTCAAGGGCCCCTTGCCGAACACATTGCGGACTGGGTAAATTCCCGATAAAGAAATGACAGTCCAGAAGGCTGAGGATCAAACCTGACGATCCATCATTCTGACGAAAGGAGAGCTGAATGACACAAAGTGCACGTTTTCCCTATGCCGGCGCTATTGATGCCGACGGCCACATTTTGGAACCCCCCGACTTGTGGGAAAAATATATCGAGCCCAAGTATCGTGACCGCACCATCCGCATCCGCACGGATCGGGATGGGTTAGAGGTATTAGAGATTGCCGGTGGTCCAGCGAAATATATTCGCCCTGGAGGGTTGGCGGCGTTTGGCGCTATGGGCAAAGGCGAGGAAGTGTTGACCCCTCATCCCGACCGGACCTACGTGAACCAGGCCCCATCTGGTGCCATGGACGCCAAGGAGCGGCTCGCGCGTATGGACCAGGAACGGCTCGAGAAGGCGATCATCTATCCGAGCGTCGGCCTGATTTGGGAGGCTGAAGATATTGGGGATCTTGAGTTAGAGGCCGCCTACGCGCGGGCGTATAACCGCTGGGTTGAGGAGTTCTGCGCCGACTCGAGAGGCCGCCTGATTCCCATTGCCCATATCTCAATGGGCGATCCGTACGAAGCCGCCCGGGAACTGGAGCGCTCGGTAAAGAATGGTGCCAAAGGTGCCTTCTTCGTCCCGTTTACCCCGACGAACAAGTCGCACGCTCACCCTGATTACGACCCCTTCTGGGCCAAGGTGCAGGAACTGGATGTGCCAGTGGGAATTCACCCCAGCGGCGAGCCTCCGGCGAAACGCGTGCACCAACGCTTCCGCGATATGCAGAAGTGGGCGGTGTGGCATTTCAACGTGCATGGCGCCCAAGGCCCGCTGCAGGCGTTCACCGCGCTGTTTCAATACGGTCTGTTCGACCGCTTCCCCAAGGTGAAAATAGTCGTGCTGGAGTCGGGTGCCGGCTGGGCCGGCTATCTGCTGAATCGCATGGACGCAGTTTACGACAGTCCGCTGGGGAAAAGTGTGCCGTTGAAAGAGAAGCCCAGTGCTTATTTTCATCGGCAGTGTTGGATCTCTGGGGATCCCGACGAGAAGGCGTTCGCCAATGTCGTAGAGTTCGTCGGGCCGGACAAATTCTTCTGGGCTTCAGACTTCCCGCATTTCGATCATACCGGAGAGTACATGGCAGAACTGCGAGAGTTGGTGGAGCCGCTGTCGGCGCCAACTCGCCAGAAGGTGATCGGAGAGAATGCCGCCCGCGTCTATGGTCTGTAAGCACCGAGAGTGAGGAGCGCAGAGGGCAAGACGTTAGGGTTTAGGTAAGGATAAGGATTCTCTCTCGTGCCCAGGCTCCGCCTGGGTATGCCCTGTGGTCGTGGCTCTGCCACACCGAGGGTTGCGGTCCCAGGCAGAGCCTGGGACCGAGAAGAAAGCGTCCGGCCTTGACATGATGCTGTTGATAAACTCTGCACTTCCGCCGGGGGATCAATCCCCCGGCTACCGTCAACCGCCCCGCAGGGGCTGAGAGCCGGCTTCAGCCGGCGTCGTGAGGGTAGCCCGATGCTTTAGCGTCGGGCGTAAATAGCGCTTGGGCATTTATCAATAGTATCCTGACGTAGCCGGGCTTCCTCTTTATTTCTCCATCTCGGCGATGACTTCAGCCGTACTGCCGCCATAGCTCTCAGCTGCGTCCTGATCATAGGTGAGCACGATCAACGTCACCCCTTCTGGCCCACATTTCAGGGGCATGGTTTGCTCTCCAGCCGCGACAAAGCGCAAACTTTTCGGTCCTAACGATTTTCCGTCGACCTCAGCCGAGCCACTAAGAACGACTTCATAGCGCCCATACGTCGGCACCGCGGCCATGTATTCCATCCCTGCCGGACATTCAAGGATCTCGGCAGACGGACCCTGACTGGCGGGGATCAAGATTTTCCGCCGCGCTCCGGCATAACCTGGCAGCGGCTCCCACTCGACCTCATGAGCACAGCAAGTGATTTCACGCCCGCGCGTGTTGGCCTGCCGGCGGCGCTCTTTGTCCCGCATCATGATCACGCCGCCGGGTTTGGTGTGCAGCACCAGCATGTCGTGCTCGCGGCTGACGATAAAGGGACCATAGGGGACGTTGTGCTCGGTGTAATGGACGGCCGGCGCCTCAAGTTGGAAAGTAGGAAACTTCATCCTCCCATCCAACAACAGCTGAAACTGCGCGGCGAGATGGAAATGAGGTTCCACCTCGTACCCCTCGGAAATACGGGCACGGATCGCTTCCGGACCACCGTCCCTCCCCTTGAGATACATCTGCAACTGGACCTCGCCTCCCCCATCGAGCGCCAACGACTTCCAGGGTACCTCGGACGGCTCTACCACGAAATACGGTGTGTCCATAACATCCTCCCTTTTGTCGAACAGTATTTTGCTACCTTAGTTCCAGGAACAGAGCTGTTCAAGAACCTAAACGCGCGCTAGCGATACGGGCAGCCCAGCAACCTCGACACGAGTCCGGAAGATCGTCCCCTTACGCGCCGGCTCTTCGACATTGTCGGCAGTAACAACGTACAGGTCGCGCCGATCTTTCCCGCCAAAGCAGAGGCTGGTCACCGCTTTGGCCGGCACGTCAACCTTGCGGTCGAGTTTCCCGTCTGGCGTGTAACGCGCCGCACAGCCACCGTTGTAAATCGCCACCCAAATCGCGCCGGCTTCATCCACAGCTAGTCCATCAGGCCCGCCGACGGCGCTGACAGAAATCGAGCGCCGGTTGCGGCAGGATCCGTCTGGTGTCACATCATGCACGATGAGGTGCTGCGCAGCACTGTCAGCGTGATAAAGAATTCTTCCATCCGGCGAGAAGCCGATCCCGTTGGTCAGGCCCACCTCCCCGTAGAGTTGTACCACGTTCCCCTCTCCGTCAATCCGCCACAACTCCCCCGGAACGCGAGCACCTCCTTTGAACGGATCAGAGCGAAGCGAACCGGCATAGACGCGGCCATCACTATCTGTGAATATATCATTGAAGCCTGGGATGTCATCACGTTGAAAGAGAATACGAGTTTCGCCATCTTTGACATGACAGATGTTCTTCCCAGAGACGACCACCCCACCGCTGGCGTGTAAGGCAATGCCACCGACCCCACGGCGCCGAGGCACAACGGTCGTAACGGTGCCATCTGGCGAACGGCGGTAAACTCCACCATTGGGGACATCACTGAAAAAGAGATTGTCCGCGTTATCGACGCGCGGTCCTTCAAGCAAACCGTAGCCGTAGGCAAGAGTTTCGAGCATTAGGATATCCCCCTTTTATTGCGGATTGCGGATTGGGCCTCAGAATATTTTCTATTCCGCAATCCACATTCCGCAATTAATCTAGTCCGTACACCTTCGCCACACTATCCCCT
>JACQEL010000337.1 GCA_016200595.1 Deltaproteobacteria bacterium | reverse complement strand
TGGAGTCAGGCGAGTATCATCGAGGGTGAGGACTTTGGCCGCCAGAAAACTGCTGTAGAACCGGTAGCCAATCGCGTAGACGCACACCGCTGCGGTCACGAACCAGATCGCGTTAATGCTCTCTCCCCGATGGAGAGCGATCAAGCCGATAGCCCAAGCGCCTAAGCCGCAGGTAAGAACCCAGACTAGACGAGTGATCCATCGCATGGTGTTCCCTCCTCCCCGAAAAGACTGTGCCGTGATTGCCCTGCCAGGTTCCCTTTTGCTGGCATATCACAAGAGGCCCATCCGCTGTAAACGGATCAGATGCATCTGGATAATTGTCATGGGGAATCCGGCGATGAGCTCTTCAAGGGGATCGGCCGGGGTCTGGCCGGTGATAAGACCAGAATAATGTTGAACCAGTGCCTCCTGTATGGTCAGCAACTGACCACGCAATTCTGGTTGCCGCGCGACATACTCCTTAATCTTGCGCTCGCCATATTCGACATGACTTTCTTCATCATGAATGACACGCCGTAATCCGCGGCGGATCGGCGGATCGGCGATAACGTCATGATAAAAATAGATGAGAGCGAGGGCTAAGCCTTCGCCGACGACCATTGACTCGAAGAGCATTTCCTCCCAGGTATGACTGATCACTCCATGGAGGTCAGCCATATCGCCGACCAGCGCAGCGTCAGGAGCAACGCCGTAGCGCTGAAGCAAACGGCGAAAGATATTTGCATGGCGAGTCTCGTCGCGTGTTTGCTTGACGATTTCCCACATACCCTCCAGGTCAGGGGCTTTGGTCACCCACTGGCCAATCTTGATCGCGCCCACCTCACCATAGAACAAATGGCTTAACGCCCGCAGGATTGTCTCCCGGTCCTGCTCGATTGAGAACCGTGGCACATCATGGTGTAAGGTCATCTCCTCCCGCGTCAGCAACATACCAACAACCTCCTTCTGAGAGTGAAGAATTATGAGTGAAGAATGAAGAGTTCACAATAGTCAGTGTTACTCTGCACCGTTTTCTTCTCTACTCTTCACTCTTCACTCTTCACTCTGTAGTCTATTGTTTCCAGCAGTGCCATCAGTCTATGCATCTCACTCCAGGTGGCAGGCTGATGTGACCACAAGAAACTGACCCCTGCCTGCCCGCCCAGAGCCGCGAGTCCCCTGGTGCCGAGTTCCGACATGACCTCAGCGGCTGCCCAGGCAATGACTTGCTCCGCACGTTTGGCTGCGAGAGTCGCGGTTGCGCGGAGGTGATCATAATGAGTGGTGATGGCCGCCTCAAGCTTAGCGAGGTTCAAGTTGGTGGTCGCACTGACTGCCAGCACTGGTCTGGACCACGGTCGTCGCTCGAAGGACAGGGCAGCTTTGACATCAGCCATCGCCTTCTGGGCTAAAGCCTCATCGTCGGCCTTGTTGACCGCCAGTACATCAGGAATCTCCATCACTCCAGCTTTGATGAACTGCAAGAGATCGCCCGAGAAGGGCTGAACGACGAGTACGACGGTATCAGCAATATGAGCGATATCGGTCTCACTCTGGCCTACGCCCACGGTCTCAACCAAGACAACATCGCACAGGTGACGCAACAAGAATACTGCCGCGAACGCTTCGCGGCTTAAGCCACCCAGGCGGTCGCGCGCAGCAAAGCTACGCATATAGACAGGCGCATGTGCCGGTACCTGCATGCGTCCACGGTCACCGAGCAAGGCTCCGCCTGAGACCTTGCTTGACGGGTCTACCGCGACGACTGCCAAACGTCGTCCAGTCTGCGTCGCTAGCGCGATCAAGCGCGAAATGAGAGAACTCTTGCCTACACCCGGCGGACCGGTGATCCCGACCACGTGAGCTAACGTCGGCAGAGCAGCTAATTCATCGAGGAGTGCTAACGCTTGCCCCTGACGCTCAGACCGTCGATCTTCGATAAGGTTGAGAGCCGCCGCAATGGCCGAGCGTTCGAAACGCAGAAGGGAGGGAACAGTAATGCGAGGATGTCGGGTAGTCACAGAAGGATGAGAGAGTCAGAGTTCTGGCAAATTTATTAGACTTTATCCGCAATAAAGCCCCGGAGGGGCGTGAGGAGGTAGCCCACGGCGTAAGCCGTGGGATAGGAGCAGGACCACACGGCGACCGGAGCCCCGGAGGGGCGTGAGAAGGCGCCCGTCTCGAGGTCTTCCGCCCCTCCGGGGCTGGAAGGAGGTCCGTGTGGGTTTGGTGTCCCAGGGCTGACGCCCTGGGCTACAGTCAGTCGCCCCTCCGGGGCGAAGAGGACCAAGAGGTGTGACATGGGCAAGCTCGTTATTTCAAATAAAGTCTATTTATTTAATGTAGGCAGTTCAGTATAGGTACCCTCTCTCTCTCGTGAAGAAGGGAGAGAGGGGGAGAGGACGTGTGCCAGGTGTATATCTGTGGCACCCTCATCCTGTTCTTCGCCGATGGCCTTCGGCACAAATACAGCCCCCGCGAGAAAACCTGCCCACCCCAGCGCCGGGGGTTCAAACCCCCGACTACCCTCAGAACAGCACGACGTGCTGCAGGGGGCCGCGGAGCGGCCTATGAAGGTAGGCCGGTCTTTCAAGGCCGGCCTGAGGGACCGATCGGCTTCTTCGGTAACTTCGGCTTCGGCAACAATCGTGCCGAACAATATTGATCTTCCCCATAAAGAGGAAAGAAACAAAAACTTTCAGTTTGAGATTTTGTCGGCCTTGCTGTTTCCATCAACTACGCATCCGCTGCCGCCTCGGCCACGTCCACCATGTCTGAGAGAATGCGCAACATCTCAAAGTCCTTGGGTGTATACACGCGTGCGACTCCGGCTTGCCGCAAGACCTTAGCATCATCTTCAGGAATGATGCCGCCGACTACTACCGGCACATCACCGAGCCCCTCGTGCTTCAGGCTCTCTAGCACCTCAGGTACGAGACGCAGGTGTGAGCCCGACAAGATACTGAGGCCGATTAAATGGACGCCCTCATCACGGGCGCTGGCGACAATCTGGTCAGGCGTCAAGCGGATACCTTCGTACACTACCTCCATGCCGGCATCGCGACACCAGACGGCGATTTGCTCAGCGCCATTCGAGTGACCGTCCAACCCTGGCTTGCCAATCAGCACTTTGAGGGGTCGGCCCAACGTAGAGGCTGACTGACGCACGCGTGCACGTAATGCTTCCAGCTTATCTGCAACCGGACCCGCAACTCCTCTGGCTGCGGCGGCACCACCGACTCCGGTCGGCGCACGAAACTCCCCGAACACCAAGCGTAAAGTTTGCGCCCACTCTCCGGTAGTGACTCCCGCATGCGCACAGCGGATCGAAGCGGGCATAATATTCGCGCCACCGATGGCAGCCTCGCGGAGCGCGGCGAGCGCGGCGGTGACTGCGGTCTGGTTACGTTCGGCGCGAAACGCTATCAAGCGAGCGACCTGGTCACGTTCGGCTTCCTCATCCACTTTAAGAATGGACGAGGAATCGCCGGTATAAAGTGGTGAAGGCGCGGTCTCGGTGAATTTGTTGACCCCAACGACGGTCAATTCGCCAGAGTTGATGCGGCGCAGGCGTTCGGTGTGGCTGGCCACCAGTTGCTCCTTCACATAGTCCAGAGCAGAAATAACTCCACCTAACTCCATGACACGTTCCACCTCTGCCCAGGCTGCGCGTTTAATCTCGCTGGTTTTGCTTTCAATCACCCGGCTGCCGTCAAAGATGTCTTCGTATTCTAAAATGTCAGTCTCGTCTGCCAGGATTTGCTGTATACGCAGACTCCACTGCTGATCCCACGGTCGGGGTAACCCCAGAGCTTCATTCCAGGTTGGTAACTGCAACGCCCGACAGCGCGCGTTTTTACTGAGCGTAACCCCGAGAGCCTCAAGCGCGATCCGGGGCACGTTGTTTTCCGGTTGGGCTTCGGTGAGGCCAAGAGAGTTGACCTGCACGCCGTAGCGGAACCGCCGCAGCTTGGCATCGGCAACGCCGTAGCGGTCGCGGGTCAATTCCTCCCATAACTGGCCAAAGGCGCGCAGCTTACAGATCTCCTCAATGAAGCGGATACCAGAATTGACAAAGAAGCTGATGCGTCCGACTGCCTCGGCAAAGTCTACGGCGCTCAGCCGGCCGGAGGCACGCACGGTATCGAGCACGGCGATGGCGGTACACAAAGCATAAGCGACCTCCTGCACTGGCGTCGCCCCAGCTTCTTGCAGATGGTAGGAGCACACATTGACCGGGT
>JACQEL010000349.1 GCA_016200595.1 Deltaproteobacteria bacterium | reverse complement strand
CGAACCGGTGAATGGAGGTTTTGCAGACCTCTCCCTTAACCACTTGGGTACGCCGCCGCGTTTTTGCACCTTACCCTGTCTCGCCTGCACATTTCAACACCCTCTACCGAACAGTCGACAAGGTTGGCAGGACCGGCAGGCCGGTGTACAGTGCCAGTGCTCACCAAAGGAGGGCAACTATGCCGGCATTAGATCAGGTACGTATTCTTGACCTCACCCACTTTGAGGCAGGACCGTCCTGTACGGAACTCCTGGCCTTTTTGGGAGCGGACGTCATCAAGGTCGAGCCTCCGCGCATCGGCGAATCAGGGCGCGCGATTTTTGCCGACACGCCTGGTCTCGACTCTTACTTCTTTGTCCTGCTTAACGCCAATAAGCAGAGCATCTCGCTCAATCTGAAAAGTGAGCAGGGCCGAGACATCTTCCGCTCGCTGGTCACTCAGGTAGATGTGGTAATCGAGAACTTCTCTTTGGGCACGATGGAAGAATTAGGGCTGGGTCAGAAAACCCTGCGCGAACTCAATCCTCGCCTCATTTATGCCACGATCAAAGGGTTTGGTACGTATGGTCCTTGGAGCGCCTATAAGAGTTTTAACGCGGTCGCGCAAGCGGCCGGTGGGGCCTGCAGCATCACTGGCCTGCCCGATGGCCCACCGCTGAAACCAGGGCCGACGATCGGCGACACCGGCACTGGGATCCACTGTGCCGCGGGCATTCTGGCGGCGCTGCTGCAGCGTACCAAAACCGGCCATGGACAACACGTAGAAGTGTCGATGCAGGACGCAGTGGTCAACTATGTGCGCGTGCCGATGCGCCACCATCTCCACACTAATACGGTGGTGAAGCGCTCCGGTAATCGCTTCAGTCACCTCGCGCCTACCGATCTCTACCGCTGTCACCCTGGCGGTCCCAACGATTACGTCTATCTTATGGCAACCTCTCGTGAGATGTGGGATAGTCTCTTGCGAGTGATCGGTCGCGAAGACCTCATTGGTGATCCTCACTACACCGATCAGTCGGAGCGGAACAAGCACTTTGATGAGGTCCATGCCTTCATCCAGACATGGACAGAGAAACGCGACAAATTGACGGTTATGCAACAATTGGGAGAAGTTGGGGTACCGTGTGGCGCGGTATTCGATTCACAGGATGTGTTGACTGATCCACATTTACGTGAACGCGGCATGGTTGTGACTCTCGAGCATCCCACTCGCGGGACGATCACCATGCCAGGCTGCCCGGTGCAACTCACCGACTCGCCGGTTGAGGCCAGACCGGCGCCGCTACTAGGACAACACAATCAGGAGGTCTATCGAGAGTTGCTCGGGCTGTCGGCCACGGCGCTCAAGAAGTTGGAAGAAGAGGGGATTATCTAAATCGAACCACACGACATTGGCACAGAGCCACACTGTTTGAGTGAAACCACACCCGTGTAAAACCTACGAGTACGGAGAATGACTATGCAATATCGCACCTTGGGCAGAACAGGTTTGCGTGTATCGGAGATCGGCTTTGGCGCCATGACCATCGGTGGGGAGGTTTTTGGCGCTACCGATGACCAGGAATCCCTACGCGCACTGCATCGGGCTCTTGATCTGGGCATGAACTTCATCGACACCGCCGACGCTTATGGCCGCGGTCACAGCGAGGAACTACTTGCCCAGGTTCTCAAGACGCGCCGCCATGAAGTGATCCTGGCTACCAAAGGCGGGAATCAGTTCACCGTCCGCCAGGGGTTACGCAACTTCGACCCCGATTACATCACCTCCGCCCTGGAAGCTAGTCTCAAACGCTTACAGATCGAGACCATCGACCTCTACCAACTCCATAACCCCTCGCAGGAAGTCATGCGCCGTGGCGAGATTTTTGAACGACTAGACCGTTGCAAACGTGAAGGAAAGATTCGTTTCTACGGTGTCTCGCTGGAAAAGACCGAAGACGGGATCGTCGCCATTGAAACCGGCAAGCCGGATACACTGCAGGTTGTCTACAACATTTTACATCAAGACCCGGAGGAACAGCTTTTCCCTCTCGCTCAGAGAGAAAACATTGGCATCCTCGCCCGTGTCCCTCTGGAACGAGGGGTACTCTCAGGCCGGTTCAAAAACACGGCAGAATTTGCCCAGCAGGACTGGCGTCGTGGGGTGTTTTCCGAGGAAGGGCTGGCACAAACGCAGGCCGCATGAGCAATTTCGTGGTGTCTACGGTCATCCCCGGGATTCGTACGGTCAAACAGGTCGAAGACAACGTCGCGGTGAGCGGGAAAACCCTACCAGGAGACGATCTGGTGAGGTTATGGCAACTTTCCCGCAGCGATTTCCGTTATTTGCCTTTTCACTAAAGAAGCGCGTCGTCGCGTGTCCCTCGCGAAAAGGTGGGTTGACGGCTGGTAGCGGGTAACGTACGCCCTGCTCACGAAATAAAGTGCAGCTGCCGCAGCCGGCATGCAGGGAGCGGCGCCCTCCCGACTGCGCCCACACAGCGTATTGAGGCTTGCTTCCAGGTTGCCAATGGGAAATTCTCCTAGACTTCTTTCTGGGTTCTATGCTAAAGCAGACCGAACCGTAGGGTTCGGAAGGAGGAGGAGAGAAGGATGTACAAGTCAGGTGCCCATACGCCTCACGCCGATGGTCGCCTCCGTGCGGCCTGGCAAAGCCAACTGACAGCAGCCAAGCAGACCCCGGGCCTGCTACCCCTCTTATACCGGCAGCGCCATGACCTGCTGCCCCACTTTGCCACCGCCTATCGGCAGTTACGAATGCTGCCGCGACGTGTACGCCGACGACTGCAACGGCACTGGCGTCAGTCACTAGCCGGATTGGCCTTGGGGCTGGCCTTAGGACAAGGAATGGCCGTAGCGGACACCATCAACGTGGATGACACCACCTGCACGTTAATCAACGCCATCGTGACTGCCAACACCGATGTGAACACCGGAGGTTGCGCACAGCTCCCTTCTACTACAGCGGAGGCGGACACCATCGTCTTGCAGCCCAGCAGCGTACATACACTGACGGCGGTGGACACTACGTACGCTGGCCCGACTGGGTTACCCGTGATCACGAGTGAGATCGTGATTGAGGGCCATGGTAGTACGATTCAGCGGGACAGCGGGGCGCCAAACTTTCGCATTTTGGCGGTCAACGCCACGGGGAATCTGACGCTCAAGGAGACCACGGTCAGTGGGGGGCAAGTAGGGTTTTTTGAGGAGGGGGGGGGGATCGCCAACTACCAAGGCGTGGTGACGCTGCTCAACAGCACCCTCTCGGGTAATTCGGCCGACTATGGCGGGGGCGTGTTCAACCTTGCTCACGACTTCGGGGCCAGCACGCTGACAATCATCAATAGCACCTTCTCGGGGAATTCGGCCCATTACTGTGGTGCGGGCGTGGACAACGGTGCTACCTACTCCGGGGCCAGCACGGTGACGATTAGCAATAGCACCTTCTCCGGTAATTCGGCTGGCGCGGGTGGGGGGGTGTTCAACTGTGCTGCCTACTCCGGGGCCAGCACGGTGACGATCAGCGATAGTACCTTCTCCGGTAATTCGGCTGGCGCGGGTGGGGGGGTGTCCAACCGTGCTGCCTTCTCCGGGGCAAGAAGCATGGTGACGATCAACAATAGCACCTTCTCGGGGAATTCGGCTAACGTAGGTGTAGGTGGGGGCGTGGGCAACTTTTCTTTCCTTTCCGGGGTGAGCACGGTGACGATCAGTGATAGCACCTTCTCGGGTAATTTCGCTCGTTCGTGGGGCGGGGGTGTGGGTAACATTGCTGCCTCCTCTGGAGTGAGCACAGTAGAACTGACCCGCAGCCTGCTCTCGGGCAACACCGCCCCTATTGGTGCGGAGGTCACTAACTATCGATATGCCCCTATCATCGCCAACAACCATAACCTCCTGGGCCACCGCAGCCTGACCAATGCCCAGGCCTTCGCTGGCTTCACCCCCGGAGCGACTGATATTACCACTACCCCCGATGGCACCATCCCCACTGCCCTCAGCGCCATCTTAAACACCACTTTAGCCGACAACGGCGGCCCTACCCTAACCCACAACCTGGTCCCCAGCAGTCCCGCCATTGATGCCAGTCCCGACGACGCCGACTGTCAGCCCACCGACCAACGCGGCATTCCGCGCCCGCTGGGCGCGGCCTGTGACATCGGGGCGGTGGAATTTTTCCCCACCACGCTGGCCGAGGCGTGTGGCACCACCACGCCCACCATCGGCTGCAAAGTCAATGGCGTGCCCAATCAACCCTGTCTGGGCACCCCGGGCGATGACGTCATTGTCGGCACCCAAAGCCCCGATGTCATCTTCGGCCTGGGCGGCAATGACATTATCAAGGGGAGGAAAGGGGATGACTGTATTGATGGGGGGCCGGGCGATGACCGCATCGAAGGGGGCGACGGCAAGGATGCGCTCTTCGGCGGCGGGGGCAATGAGCAGGTGCGGGGCGGTAAGGGAGATGACCTCATTGTCACCGGTAGTGGGAAGGACACGGTGCAGGGGGAGGATGGGGATGACTTGATCTATGACACCGGGGGGAGGAACACGCTGAGGGGGCGTGGGGGCAACGATATTATTCTAGCGCCGGGCACGACAGGGAAAGTGGATGGCGGCGGGGGAGTGGATGTGTGTATCGGCGGCACCACGCAGAGCGGATGCCCGTAGGCTACCCCATGCTACTTCCACGCGCGGCGAAACTCGCACTGCGGTAACGCCTGCTGTAAAGCATCCACACCGCCAGTGCTGACCAAGGTACTACGCAAATTGAGTACTCGCAGCCCGGTCAGTTCCCGCAGATGGACCAGACCCGCATCGCTGACCTGGGTGTCGTAGAGCCAGAGCACCCGCAAGCCCGTCAGTCCTTTAAGATGCGCGAGCCCGGCATTGTTGACGCGTGTGCCGGAGAGTTGCAAGTACTGCAAATCGTCTGGTTGCAACGCCGCCAGAGGCGAAAGGTCGGTCGAGGCTTGAGGAATCACATTCAAGCGTAACTCTTTCCCACCCGGCACTGTGACGATTCCGCGTGCATCTCCTAAAGGCTCCCAGAAAGCATACCCCGCGGGGTCACGATCTCGCCCCCAGAGTCCGCCAAGCGAGTGACTGGTTGGAAAGCGCACCTGTCGCGGCGGCAAGGCGTTCACGGCCTCTTGCCCGCGCACCTGAGAAGGCCCGCCACGGCTAAGGAACAATCTTTGTCTGTCGCTCATGCCCGGTCTTTTCCTCTCCTTACCAGAACCGCCACCTTATCGTGCCGCCGACACAAGTCAACCTGAGTACGGTGTGCCGTATTGTCACGGGTCTTCTCTCATCGACTCCTTTCGTACGATCAGGTAGGCTGCCGGTTGAAGGAGTACAGAAGACGAGAGGTCAAGCGATGACGTTCGACGAAATCTTAGAGCAAGCCATCGATATGCTTGAGCGTCGTGGGCGCGTGTCTTATGGGGCGTTGAAGCGCCAGTTTGCCCTGGACAACGAGTATCTCGAAGACCTGAAGATCGAACTCGTCGAAGTGCTTGAAGTGGCCGCCGACAAAGACGGCAAGATGCTGGTGTGGAACGGAGAGCAGGAAAAGGGGGAAACGGCGAAACGGGGAAAAGCGGAAACGGGAGAAGGAACTGGACTGCGGACCTCGGCCCCCGGACGTTGGACTCCCCCACATCTGGCCGAGCGTATCCGGGCCGAACAGGCGGCGATGGAATCACGCGGGAGTGCCGAGGGCGAACGCAAGACCATCACCGCCCTCTTTGCCGACCTCAAAGGCTCCACCGCACTGATTGAGGGGCTCGATCCAGAAGACGCCCGCGCGATTATCGACCCAGCCTTGCAGCTGATGATGGATGCGGTGCATCGTTACGATGGCTATGTGGCCCAAGCGTTAGGCGACGGGATCTTTGCGCTGTTCGGTGCCCCCATTGCGCATGAGGACCATCCGCAACGGGCACTGTATGCGGCGCTGCGGATGCAAGACGAGATGCGGCGGTATTCAGACCACGTCCGTCTCAAGCATGGCGCCCCGCTGTCTATGCGCATCGGGGCGAATACCGGAGAAGTCGTCGTGCGGTCGATTCACAAAGACGACTTACATACGGATTATGTCCCGGTCGGGCACTCGACCAATCTGGCGGCTCGGATGGAGCAGATGGCCACGCCGGGGTCGATTCTGATAACGGAGTACACGCGGAAATTAGTTGAAGGCTATTTTGAGCTGAAAGCGTTGGGCGCGGCGGAGATCAAAGGAGTCGAGGAGCCGCTCACCGTCTATGAAGTCCTTGGCGCAGGGCCGCTACGCACCAAACTTCAGGTCGCCATGAGACGCGGTCTCACGCGCTTTGTCGGGCGCCAGAGCGAAATGGACCAACTGCAGCGGGCGCTAGCGCAGGCAAAGGCAGGCCATGGCCAAATCGTGGGCGTGATGGGTGAGCCCGGGCTGGGCAAATCCCGGCTCTTCCATGAGTTTAAGCTGACCTCACAGAGCGGCTGCTTGGTCCTGGAAGCGTTGTCTGTTTCGTATGGCAAAGCCTCGCCTTATCTCCCGCTTATCGAACTGCTCAAGAGTTACTTTCAGATTCAGCCGCAGGATGAGGAACGGACACGCAAGGAGAAGGTGGCAGGGAAAGTGCTCATCCTCGACCGCAGCCTGGAAGATGTCTTGCCGTATCTCTTTTCCTTGCTCGGGATCGAAGATCCAGGCTCGTCACTACCACAGATGGATGCGCAGATACGGCGTCGCCGCACCTGGGAGGCGCTCAAGAAACTGTTTCTGCGCGAGAGTCTCAACCAGCCGTTGCTACTCATCTTTGAAGACCTGCACTGGATAGATACCGAGACCCAAGGGTTTCTCGCTACGCTGAGTGAAAGCGTCGCCTCAGCCAAACTCCTGCTGCTCGTCAACTATCGGCCCGAGTATCGGCACGAGTGGGGACAGAAAACCTACTATACCCAGCTGCGCCTTGCCCCATTAGGGAAAGCCGAAGCGGAAGAACTCTTGGCCTTCTTGTTGGGGAATGACAACGCTCTGAAGCCGCTCAAGCAGCTGATTCTGGAGAAGACGGAAGGCACGCCGTTCTTTCTGGAAGAGGTGGTCCAGACACTGGTTGAGGAAGGTGTGCTCAGGGGCGAGCGTGGCAACTATCGCCTGGAGATGACGCCAACCGCACTACATATTTCCCCAACGGTCCAAGGGGTGTTAGCAGCCCGCATCGATAGACTGGCGCCGGACGAGAAAGAGCTACTCCAACAGCTAGCGGTCATTGGGCGGGTATTTCCACTGAGCCTGGTGAAGCACGTCGTCGTTCGACCTGAGGAGGAGTTATACAGGTTGTTATCTTCCCTGCAAAGCAAAGAGTTCCTCTACGAACAGCCCGCCTTGCCAGAGGTGGAGTATCTCTTCAAGCACGCCCTCACGCAGGAAGTGGCCTATGGTACGGTGCTCCAAGACCGACGCAAGGAACTCCATGAGCGAACCGGCCGGGCGATAGAAGCACTGTACACCGACGACCTAGAGGCCCATTACAGTGAGCTGGCGCACCATTATCAGCTGAGCGGGACTGCAAGGAAGGCCGTCGAATATCTGCATCTGGCTGGGCAACAAGCCCTGCAGCGGTCGTCCTATGCCGAAGCCGTCCGTCACGAGACCGCCGCCTTAGAGCTGCTCAAGGGCCTGCCCGACACGCCCGCGCGCCGCCAGCAAGAACTCACTCTGCAACTCGCGCTGGGCGTGCTGCTACGGACCGTGAACGGCTTGGCTGCACCCGAGGTGGAAAGGGCCTACACCCGGGCACGGGAACTGTGCCGGCAGGGCGAAGAGACGCTCCAACTCGCTCTAGCGCTGCAGGGGTTGTGGCAGTTTAATATTCTGCGGGCAGAGTTGCAGACGGCGCGTGAACTGGGAGAGCAGCTCCTCAGCCTCGCCGAGCGTGTCCAGGCGCCTGACCTTTTCCCCGAAGCCCATCGGGCCGTGGGAGAAGCTTTGCTTTGGCTCGGTGAACTGCCCACGGCCCGCGCGCACTTGGAACAGGGGATTGCCTGTTATGAGCCCCTGCAGGACCGTTCCCACCTCTTTCTCTACGGGCTCGACGCCGGCGTGACGTGCCGCATCTTTGCGGCCCAGGCCTTATGGTTACTGGGCTATCCCGACCAAGCACGGCAGCGGATGCACGAGGCCCTGACTCTCGCTCGGGAGCTGGCTCATCCCCTCAGTATGGTTATCGCTCTCACCCTTTCGCCCATGGTCTGGATACCCCGCCGGGAAGTGCAACTGGTCCAAGAGTGGGCAGAGGCGGCAATAGCGCTCTGCACGGAGCACGGGCTCGGGGAGTTCTGGTTGGCTCACACAAACGTCTGGCAGGGCTGGGTACTGGCCGAGCAGGGACAGAAAGAGGAGGGCATCTCCCTCATGCGCCACGGCATAGCCGCTTTCCGTGCCGCGGGAGCAGAGTTAGAGCGACAGTACTGGCTTGCCTTACTGGGCGAGGTGTATGCGAAAATGGGGGAGCAAGAGCAAGGGCGTCACGCGCTCGCGGAGGCCCGGGCTATAGTGGACAAAACGGGCGAACGCTGGTGGGAAGCTGAACTCCACCGGCTGGAGGGCGAACTGACGCTGCAAAAAAGTCCGGAGTCCGAAGTCCGAAGTCCGAAGTCGGGAGCTGAGGAGTGTTTTCTCACAGCCATCGAGATCGCCCGCCGCCAGGAGGCGAAATCCCTCGAACTGCGCGCTGCCTCAAGCCTGGCCCGGCTGTGGCAGCAGCAGGGGAAGAAAGCCGAAGCGCACCAATTGCTCGCCCCGGTTTACCACTGGTTCACCGAAGGCTTTGACACGAAAGATTTACAAGAGGCAAAAGCGCTGTTAGAGGAATTACACTGAAGCAAAAACCATCATCCAAGAGCATCGCGGTCTGATGCTATTTACACACACTGTGGGAAGACCTCAGATAAGGATGATTACTCAGCACTCATGACTGAGATGAGGAGGTAGGCGTGACACAGAAACCCGCAGTCAGTTTGGCAGCAATGCCTACGCGGAGACAAGCAACCCTCGAATTAGCCCGTCGCATCGAGCAAGAAGGATTCTCTGGTATTTACTCTACCAGTGTGGCCGACGGTATGGGAACGTGTGAAGCCCTTGCCTTTGTTACCCACGAGATTCCCTTCGGCACGAGCATTGCCAATATCTACACCCGGCACCCGTTTGATTATGCTCAGAGTGCAGCCTTCATCCACGAAATCTCCAATGGTCGTTTCCGCTTCGGTATCGGTGTCAGTCATGGGCCCATGCACCAACGCTTGGGGCTGCAGGTGGGCAAGCCTCTCAGCGATATCCGCAAGTTTGTCCAGGAACTCAACACTGCAGCGCCACAGGCGGGGCCATTGCCGCCGATTGTATTAGCCACATTGCGCAAGCCAATGGTCAAACTCGCTGGTGAAATCGCCCAGGGCGGGGTTTGGGCGAACGCTGCCCGTTCTCACATGCAGGAGTCGCTGCAAGCCCTACCTGCCGAAAAACGGCAAGACAAGAATTTCATTATCGCCAACATGGTTCCTACCTGCGTTGCTGAAGATAAAACGACTGCCGCCGCTGTCCATCGCCGCACGCTGAGCAACTACGTGCGTCTGCCTAACTATCAGCAGTACTGGATCGAAGCCGGATTCGCAGAAGAGATGCACGCTATCCAGCAGGCAATCGCCAAGAAGGAAGACGACAAGATCCCTCAACTCCTGTCTGACCGTTGGCTCCAGCAAGTCACGTTGTACGGGACGGCTTCTGACGTACGTGAAGGGGTCGAAGCCTGGTATGATGCCGGCGTGAACACCCTGATTCTCGTGCCTTCGTCGGCGCACGGCAATCAGATGGTAGCCTTTGAAGAACTCATTGCCGCTTTTCACTAAATCGAACCACGAAACCTTAGCGCAGTGCTCACGGCGTTGCGTAGGGGCGAAGCATTTGCCCATCGAATAGATCCAAGGCAGGTGACAGCATCGCAAATGCTTCGCCCCTACTCCTCATGAATCAGCACCCTTTGAATAGGGAGTTTCCGCTTTTCCGTCTTTCTGCTATGGTGCGAGCAGAACACTTTCCGCTCCGCTTCCGTAACCACAGAACATTACGATGATCGAACGCTATACCCGTCCGGCTATGGGTCGGATCTGGACCGAGGAAAACAAGTTGGCCAAGTGGTTAGAGGTCGAACTTCTAGCCTGCGAAGCCTTGGCCGCACGCGGCGAGGTGCCACGAGAGGCCGCGGTCCGTCTCCGGCAACGTGCGCGGGTCAACGTCGCCCGTATGCAAGAGATCGAAGCCCAAACCAAGCACGACGTTATCGCCTTTGTCTCTTCCGTGGCTGAAACAGCCGGAGAAGAGGGACGCTACCTGCATCTCGGACTTACGTCTTCGGACGTGATCGACACCGGGTTTGCCGTGCAACTCTGTGAAGCCACTGACCTGCTTGTGACCGACCTCGACGCCCTGCTTGGCGTAGTCAAACGGCTGGCGCAGACCCATAAGCACACGGTCATGATTGGCCGCACTCATGGTGTACATGCCGAGCCCATCACTTTTGGTCTCAAAGCCGCACATTGGTACGCAGAGATGGCGCGTAACCGCGCACGGTTGGTCCAGGCTCGACAGGAAATTGCCTTCGGCAAGATTTCTGGAGCGGTTGGCACCTTCGCGAATATTGACCCCGAAATCGAGAATTTCGTTTGT
>JACQEL010000348.1 GCA_016200595.1 Deltaproteobacteria bacterium | reverse complement strand
GGTTTCCCTAGATGAAGTTAGAAACTGGCTGAACTCAGACTAGCCTGCGATCCAGCGTAGGGGTTCTCGGCAGTGATCGTGCGCACAGCGCACGCTACGCGGGCTTCAACACGGACATTGTGGAGCGGTGAGTTGACACAATTCGTATCTTGGGTTGATGTTCTCGGCTTTGCGTCGCTCATGGATGATGAGCCAGCGCGGGCCGAGGAGATGTGGACGAAACTCCGAAGCCTTGTTGAACAGGGTCTGTCTAGTAGCCCCGGTGACGCGAGAGTTTACGGGATCAACGATGGCTTCTTTGTTATCAGTTCAGATCTGACCGGACTAGTTCGAAGCCTCATTACGGTATACCAGTCGTGGTGTGATCACTACTCGGACGCAGAGAATAGCCGCCCCCTCCTGCGTGGTGCCATTGCTGAAGCTGCCAGCGATAAAGCGGCCGGCGGGACGAACTGTATTCGCATGTGGCTCCAGGGGCGAGGCTTTAGGACCGCCTACGAGAATGAAAGCATCCTTCGTGGCGGGCGCCTCTTCTGTGAGCCGATTGCTGGTCGATTGGTAGAGAAAGCTGGCTTTCCCGCGTATCTGTGGAAAGAACTGTCCGGCTGGGAGATCACTGAGAAGCGCTCTAAGCGCGAGGTGATAGAAATTCTATGGCTCGCTGAGTCAAATGTTGATGAGTTGATCTTTCGGGTGGAGGCAATAGGCAGGCTGTACGAGCAAGCAATACAGGCTTTTCTGAAGAATGAGCAAAGCCTTGATCAAAAGGAAGCCATGAAGGGCTTCCTTCAGCACGACGAGACTTTGAAATTAGCGCTGAGAAGCATGGGGAGTTATCTTCGCTCGCACCCCGAAGCAGAGGGCGCGATTGGGCCTGTGATTGAGCGATACCTGAACTACAATCCTAACCAATTCCGGTTCACTTGGGGTACTACGTTCGTGGCTCTGGAGGCTGCTTTCCGAGGGTGTCACTCCCAGGCAGACAACTTTGCTCAAAGGGTTACCAAGTACTTGGATAGCCGGCAGTCGGTTGCTGCTCATGATCCTTATGTTGAAGACTTTCGTAGGGAGCTACAGAAACAGACCTATTCAGAGTTTCGCCAGTGGTATGACATGGTGTCTAAAAGGTAGCGTGCGCTGCGCGCACGTCTGCCGGGCCGCCGATTTCGTTTCGTGCGCATGGCGCACGCTACACGAGCTGCCGGAAAGAGAAATGAAGCTATGCCTAAATGGTTCGAGCTTGACGACACAGAACTGTACCGGCGACTCGACCAAGTATACGGTCGTCCTGCCCGAATCCCACGCGAAGACGATCCATTGTCTCCCGTGGAGCGTGATTTAGGGATGCGCATCTTCGGGGGGAAAGGCGACGGTAAGATTTACACGAAAGACTTATCGAGTGACGGCGTGGGCAGCGGGAAAAATCTGGGAGAAGCCATTGCCGATTTACGCGGCAAGATACAGAAAAGCTAAAGAGTGGGTCGTGCGCACAGCGCACGCTACCAGAAAGCAGCTAAGCCATGACCGAACCCGAAAAACTCGACCTGCGCTCCCTCGACATTGTCGAAGACAAAAAGCAGGAACTCCTGCGCCTCTTTCCTGAGACCCGCACTGAGGACGGGAAGATTGACTTTGAGCGTCTGAAACTCACCTTGGGTGAAATGGTCGATGTGCGCAAAGAGCGCTACGGCGTGAACTGGCCGGGTAAGGCCGACTGTTTCAAGACTATCCAGACGCCGAGCCTCGGTACGCTCCGCCCCTGCCCGGAAGAGAGCGTCAATTTCGACACGACCGAGAATTTCATCATCGAGGGCGACAACCTCGAGGTCCTTAAGCTCTTGCAGAAGTCGTATCTCGGCAAGGTCAAGATGATCTACATCGACCCGCCCTACAACACGGGCAACGACTTCATCTACCCCGACAACTACACAGAGAGTCTGCAAACGTATCTGGAATACACCGGCCAGGTTGATGCCGAGGGGCGCAAATTCGGCACCAACACCGAGGCCGACGGCCGCTTTCACTCTAAGTGGTTGAACATGATGTATCCAAGGCTTTATCTGGCCCGGAATCTTTTGAGTGAAGATGGGGTGATCCTGGTCAGCATTAGCGACCATGAAGTCGCGGCTCTTCGATTTCTGCTGAATGAGGTATTCGGCGAAGAGAACTTTAGCGCTCAGTTTGTCTGGAAAAGCCGCAAATATCCAGATTCGCGCGCCAAGACGGGCGTTTCGACGGACCACGAGTACATCGTGTTGTTTACTCGTTCAGATCGTGGCGTCTTGCGCGGCGTAGAACGCGACGAATCGAAATTTGCAAATCCCGATAACGACCCGCGAGGCTTATGGATGAGCCGAAGTCTTTTGGGGCTCGCGACGAAGGCGCAGCGTCCCAATCTCTATTACCCAATTATTGATCCAAAGACTGGCCGTCCGTACGATCCGCCGGAAGATACGGGCTGGCGTTATTCGGAAGACCGAATGCGGTCTCTAATCGAAGCGGGGTGTATCCTGTTTCCATCAAAGCCGGACGGGCGTCCACGCGAAAAGAAGTTTCGGTCCGATCTTCAAAGTGAGTTCGTTGCGTTTCCAAGCATCATCGATGATGTATTTACGGCCGATGGGACAAGCCAGATTCGTGCACTGTTCGGCGAAGATGTGTTCGATTTCCCGAAGCCATCAAAATTGCTAGAGCGCCTAATAAAACAGGGCACCGACGACGATGGAATTCTTCTCGACTTTTTCGCAGGTAGTGGGGCGACAGCGCAAGCAGTTCTTGAACTTAACAAGTCGGACGGGGGGCATCGCAAATTCATTCTGGTCCAGCTTCCCGAACCGACAAATCGAAAGGACTTCGCCACTATCGCTGAAATCACAAAGGATCGCGTTCGCCGCGTCATTAGGAACATGGCCGAGGAGAAACAAGAGTCCCTTTCATTTAACGCAAGGGAGTCACTGGACCGCGGCTTCCGGGTCTTCAAACTCGCCGAATCGAACTTCAAGACCTGGGAGGCCGACCAGGCGAAGGACGCCGAAGGGCTCATGAAGCAGCTTGAGTTGCATGTCGATCACCTCCGCGAGGGCCGTACGCAAGAGGACATCCTCTACGAGATTCTGCTCAAGAGCGGCTTTGCCCTCACCACGCCGGTCGAGAAGCTCACCGTTGCGGGCAAAACTGTGCATGGCGTGGCCGGCGGGGCGATGATCATCTGTCTTGAGCGCGAACTCACCATGGAACTCATCCGCGCCATGGCCGACAAGAAGCCCGAACGTGTCGTCTGCCTGGATGCGGGCTTTGCCAGCAACGACCAGCTCAAGGCCAACGCCGTGCAGATCTTCAAGACCAAGGGCGTAACGAGCTTTCGGACGGTGTAAGAGAAATTTCATGCCGACCATTAGCGCCTTTTACGGCGTCCTGATTCAAATGTTCTGGCAAGATCATGCACCACCGCATTTCCACGTGCTTTATGGAGAGCTTGAAGCCTTGATTGATATTCGGACGCTTGCTGTGATCTGCGGCTCGCTGCCACGCCGGGCGCTTGCACTCGTGCGGGAATGGGCGACACTACACCACAATGCATTGATAGAGGACTAGAAATTATGCGAAACCAGACAACCCCCGAAGAAAATCTTGCCCCTGGAATAGTGCCGAAGGCTCCGTGGCGGGTTGCCCGTGTGCAGGCGTTGTCCGACTTTCGCCTGGCCGTGCAGTTTGTGGATGGGACAGCGGGTGAAGTGGACTTATCCCGCCTGGTGACGAGCGAGCAGGCAGGGGTCTTCAGCACGCTGCGCGATCCGACTCTCTTTGCTCAAGTCTTTCTGGACTATGGGGCTGTAGCCTGGCCTGGCGAGATCGATCTGGCGCCCGATGCCATGTATGACGCGATTCGGGCGCAGGGTCGCTGGGTACTCGAATAGGCACGAAACTCCAGTTCGACCCGAATCAGCCTTCGTAGCGTGCGCCATGCGCACGAAAGGAGGCGGGGCGGAATACAGACGTGCGCACAGCGCACGCTACCTTTGTGTCTATGTCGAAACTATGCGTGAGAGCAGTGTCCTTCGACTTCGCCGCTGGCGCGGCTACGCTCAGGACGAACGGAGTCTAGCTGCTCGTGTGTATACACAGATTCAACGTAGACGCGGCACTATTTTTCTGAAACGGTCTCTGTCAGATGAAACTCCAATTCGACCCTAACCAGCAATATCAACTCGACGCCGTGGCCGCGGTAACCGACCTCTTTGACGGCCAACCTCAGGGTGCGCCTGAGTATTCCGTGGTCCATGTGGAAGACATCGGCGGACTCTTTGTCGGCCAGACCCGCACCGAGCTGGGGGTTGGCAACCACCTGTTACTTTCCGATGAGAAGCTCCGCGTCAACACCCGCACGGTGCAGACGCGCAACGACATCGAAACGGCCGACCCCGCCGCGCCGCTAGAGGTATGGGAGCTTTTCGACACGGCGGCGAACGTGGCCCGCCATTGCCCCCATTTTTCGGTGGAGATGGAGACCGGCACGGGCAAAACCTACGTGTATCTGCGCACCATCTTCGAGCTGTCGCGCCGCTACGGTTTTCAGAAGTTCATCATTGTGGTGCCCAGCGTGGCCATCCGCGAGGGCGTGCTGAAGAACATCGACATCACCGGCGAGCACTTCCGCGCCCTCTACAACAACCTGCCCTGCGAATCCTTCGTCTACGACGCGAGGAAGGTCAACCGCCTGCGCCAGTTCGCGGTGAGCAACACGCTGCAAATTCTGGTCATCAACATCGACGCCTTCCGCAAGAACTTCACCGGCACCGAGGAAGAACAGAAGAGTAACGTCATCTACAAGGAAAGCGATAAGCTCTCCGGCCGCCAGCCCATCGAGTTCGTGCAGGCGGCGCGCCCGATTGTCATCATCGACGAGCCTCAGAGCGTGGATTCCACTGACAAGGCGCAGGAGGCCATCAAGGCGCTGAACCCGCTGTGCACCCTGCGTTACTCCGCCACCCATCGCAATCCTTACAACCTGGTCTACCGGCTCGACCCGGTGCGGGCCTTCGAGCTCAAACTGGTCAAGCAAATCGTGGTGGCGAGCGCC
>JACQEL010000347.1 GCA_016200595.1 Deltaproteobacteria bacterium | reverse complement strand
CGCGTTTTCTATCATCGTGATGGCTTCTTCTGGGCGCCCTGTATGCGTGAGCACATTTGCCAACATCACGTAGCTACCGGGGTCGTCAGGACTGAGGGCCACAGCCTGTTCAGTCTCGCTCGTGGCTTGATCATACTGCTTTTGCCAAAGATAAACAAAACCGAATACACTGTGGACCACGGACATAGAGTCGCTAATGGCTGCGGCCCGTTGTGCTGCCGCCAAAGCCTGTTCCAAGAGGTGCGGCTCTTGACTCAATTGCCAAGCCCACTGCTGTATGAAACAAACTGCCAGGTTCGTATGGGACCACAAGAAATTAGGGCTGCGGTTGAGAACCTGCTTCAGCGCGGCAATTGCCTCTGCATACCGATCTGTCAACAGATAAGCTGCCGCTAAGCTGTTAAAGTAGGTGGGAAAAGCGTGAGGGTTGAGGCGCAATGCCTTTTCTACCACGCCGACGGCCTCTTCCGACCGGCCGGCAAAATTCAGAGTGTCTCCTAACAACACGTATCCATCAGCAGAATTGGGATCGAGCGCAATTATGCGCTCAGCCTCGGTCATCGCCTGCTCGTACTGCGCTCTCATGAGATAGAGCAAGCCCAATACCCTATGAGCAACGGGGAGGGAATCATCGAGGGTAATAGCCCGTTGCGCCAATGCAAAGGCCTGCTCCAGGTTCTTGGGGTCTGATTTCCATTGAAACTGCCAATCAAGATAATAGGCAAAGCCCAGCCTTGCGTACACCTCTGCGTACTGTGGGTCCAGCACAAGGGCCTTCTCGAACATCTGCTGGGCCTGAGCATTGGCCTCTTTGGTGAAGCGCCAAAACGACTCGATCCCGCGCAAGAGATAGTCGTAGGCTTCCAGGTTGTCTGTGCGTTTGCGCACGGAGATCTCCTGCTCCCACACCGAGAGTTGTAATTTCAACGTCGTCACAATGCTCTGCACGATTTCATCTTGCAGAGCGAAGATGTCTTTGACGGGCCGGTCATAGCGCTCGGACCACACGTGAGCGTCGGTGGTAGTATCCACTAACTGTGCGATGATGCGCACCTGCTCGCCCGCGCGCTGCACGCTGCCTTCCAGTACATAGCGCACACCCAGTTCTTTCCCGATAGCTTGCACGTTGGTCGCTTTGCCCTTGTACGTAAACGCGGTGTTGCGGGCGATGACAAACAAGCTCGAAATCCGAGAGAGATCACTGGTGAGCACTTCGGTAATGCCGTTGCTGAAGTAATCCTGCCCCGAGTCCCCACTCATGTTGTCAAAGGGCAGTACGACGATAGAGGGTTTATCGGGAAGCGGCAGGGATTGGGAGCCTGTAGGGAAAACTTCCTGTGGTGGCTGAGGCGCAGGAGTCGGAAAGTAGCGGCTCTTGATGAGGAGCGTACTCACACTGATCACTCCTACAGCTAGCCCTGCTACCGCCACCTGCCAGACTCGCTTTTGGCGTTTGAGTTTCCACCGCTGTACCTCTAGCGTCTGACGGAAGCCCTCAAGTCGTTGAGGAAGCAGCGTGTATACTAGGAAGCGCTCGGTAATCCCCTTGAGCTGTGGGCGGCCCAATGACACGACCGTGCCTAGGTCTAGTCTCTTCGCCACATCCCGATACACCATGTCCGAGATACAAATGGCATCGGGTTCAGCAAGCGTTTGCAGCCGCGAGGCAATATTCACGCCCTCGCCAAACACGTCACCAGTTACAGCCTGCTTGATGATCTGGTTATGGATGTCCAGCAGCCGCAGCATGCGGGCTTCGTCGGCGCCCATTTGGTGACTGAAGCCGACGATATCGGTGAACATGATCGCGGCCAGGCGGCGGGTCTCGACTTGAACCATCGTGCGCTGCCTTAGCTACTTCAGTCCGGCTTTGCGCAAGGCGTTCAGATAGCGATCTAGTACCGCTGGATCTTTAGCCGGCATGATCTGCCTCCCCATTTCCAAAGAGAAATTAGGACTGAGCCGCAGGAATTCAGCTGCCTCCGCTCGGGCTTCTTCCTCCCGACCTAGCTCGCTGTAGACGACAGCAAGATTCGCGTGGGCCTGTAGAAGGTCGGGGTGACGACTGAGGGCTTTTTTTAGGGGTGCAATTGCATCTTCATAGCGCCCCATCATGAGATAGGCAAAGCCTAGAATGTTTAAATAATGCGGCGGATAATGAGGGTCAAGACGCATCGCTTTCTCCATCAACCCGACTGTTTCCTCCGGCCGCCCCGTAAAAATCAGCATATCTCCCAACATCACATAACCCTGGGCAGAGTTGGGATCGAGGATAATAGCTCGTTCAGCCTCGGCAACGGCTTGGTCATGTTGCTTCTTCATCAGATAGACCCAGCCCAAGGTTGTATGAGCAAAAGGGAGAGAGTCATCCAGCGCTACGGCCTTTCGGGCTTGGACAAAAGCCCGCTCCAAATCCTGAGGGTCCTGACTCCATTGAAAGAATACCGCTAGCCAGTAGGTCCAACTCAGACTCGCGTATGCTTGTGCATACTGCGGGTCCAGTGCAATGGCCTTCTCAAACATCTGTCGTGCCTGCGCCATCGTCTCTTTCGTATAGCGGTAGAAGTATTCCATCCCTCGTAAATAAGAGTCATAGGCTTCCAAGTTGTCTGTGGTTTTGCGCACCAGTATTCCTTGCTCCAGCAGTGTCAACTGGAGATTCAATGTCGTCGCTATCTTCTGCACGATCTCATCTTGCAGGGCAAAGATGGCTTGCAGCGGGCGGTCGTAGCGCTCGGACCAGATGTGGCCGCCAGTGGTGGTATCAATCAACTGCGCCACAATCCGCACCTGCTCGCTGGCTTTTTGGACACTGCCTTCCAGCACGTAGTGCACCCCCAGTTCTCTCCCCACGTCCCGCACGTTCGTTGCTTTGCCTTTGTAGGTGAACGCGGTGTTGCGGGCAATGACGAACAGACTGGCAATGCGCGATAGGTCACTGGTGAGGACTTCGGTGATGCCGTCACTAAAATATTCCTGCTCGGGATCATTACTTAGGTTGGCAAACGGCAAGATGACGATGGAAGGCTTATCGGGGAATGGCAAGGAGGGAGAAGGAATCGGAGTACTGCCTCGCAGGAGACTGTTGGAGGCAGAGGCAAAGTAAAAGCTCTTGATGAGGAGCGTCCCTGCACTCACCAGTCCCAATACCAGTACAGCCGCTGCCATCTGCCAGACACGTTTCTTCCGCTTGAGTTTCAGCCACTGCACCCTCAGGGTGTGACGGAAGCCGTTGCGCTGCTCAGGCAGCAGGGCATAGACTGCAAAGCGTTCGGCAATGTTCTTCAGTTTGGGCCGGCCAACCGAGACCGCTGTGCCCAAGTCCAGTTTCTTGACCACATCGCGATAGACCATGTCCGAGATGCAAATCGTGTCGGGCTCGGCCAGATCTTGCAGACGCGAGGCGATGTTCACCCCATCACCAAACACATCCCCATCCCGCTGCACGATGTCCCCTAAATGAATGCCAATGCGGACGTGGATCTGTTCAGTTTTCTGGGCCTCGGCGTTGTAGGTACGGAATTGATCTTGAATACGTTGCGCGCACTGCACGGCGTGCACCACTGAGGGAAAGTCTACCAGGAAGGCATCGCCCATAACCTTGATGACCGTGCCGTGGTGATCCGCGACAGCGTGCTGAACGACTTGGTTATGGATATCCAGCAACCGCAGCATGCGGGCTTCGTTGCTGCCCATCTGGCGGCT
>JACQEL010000346.1 GCA_016200595.1 Deltaproteobacteria bacterium | reverse complement strand
GTCAGGCGTAAATGATCAGAAAAACTGAGGCCCAACTGTGGCATGCCCGGAAGTTTCGGTCTACTGTGCCAAAGCTGGTAAAACAACAGCGAAAAGAGAAGGGGGGCTCAGCATGGCCCTGGGAATTAAAAATATTCGTGACATTGCGGTGATTAGCGTGCCGGGGCCGCGGTTGGACGCAAACAACACCAAAGAGTTTAAGTCTGCTATTGCTGAAACGCTGCGCGGCTACCGCCGGGTTCTCCTCGACATGAGTCAACTGAGTTTCGTGGATAGCTCTGGACTCGGCGCCCTCGTGTCCTGCTTACGGCAATTGAATGCCTCCGGTGGCGACTTGAAGCTCTGCGGCATGACCAAACCAGTGCGCACCCTTTTTGAACTCGTGCGCATGCACCGCGTTTTTGATATTCGCAACACAGAGGAAGAGGCGCTACAGGCGTTCCAGCAATAACACGGCTTTCTGGTTCGAGTAGACGTGCGTCATGGATAATTCTGAGTCTCGTAGAGCACTGATCGAAGAATTGTTTCAGCAATACGGACGTGAAGCAGGCGCTGGGCCTATGCCGCACTGGCGGTTTTGGCTCAAAAAGTACGCCTGGCTCACCATCGTCGGGGGCGCAAAGCTACTGAAGCGCAGTCTTGATATCGGGGTTGCAGCGCTTTTGCTTATCTGTTTACTGCCTCTCTTTGGTTTAGTCGCGTTGTTGATCAAGCTGACCGATGGTGGCCCGGTCTTCTTCTGGCAAATCCGCGTGGGACGTTGGGGGCGGGAGTTTCCTTTCCCCAAATTCCGCTCGATGGTGGTCAATGCTGAGCAGCTGAAAGATGCACTGCTCACAGAGAATGTTCATGGAGAGAATGTCACTTTTAAGATGAAGCGCGATCCCCGGATTACCTGGATTGGCCGGATTATTCGCAAGCTGAGCATCGATGAATTGCCGCAATTGTGGAATGTGTTGCGGGGCGATATGTCGCTCGTTGGTCCTCGGCCCCCGCTCCCCCGAGAGGTCGCCCACTATACGCTGGCTGACCGGCGGCGACTCGATGTGACTCCGGGGTTAACCTGCATCTGGCAAGTCAGTGGCCGCGGCGACATTCCTTTCCCCCAACAAGTGCAACTCGACGTCCAATACATTGAGAGTCGCAGCCTGTGGGCAGATATCAAAATTCTTTTACAAACCATCCCCGCAGTGTTGTTAGGGAAGGGGGCGTATTAACCATGCCTGAAGTCCCGCACCTCTCCGCGCGCCAGAAAGATCTTGAGCGAGAAACCGCAGAGCTTGCGCGGCGTTTTTCTCCTCGCTCTTTCTGGCGGCAGCGCTGGCACTGGCGGGTGCAAAGGCTCACCTGGTTGTTCATCGTTCAGGGACTCTTGGGACTCAAACGAGTTGTCGATCTTTTTGTCGCACTCGTGCTTCTGCTGTTAGTGAGTCCGGTGTTGGTGCCCCTTGTCCTCCTGCTGCGGACGACCGGCCCCTGGTTGCAAGGGACTCTTCGGGCGGGACGTTGGAATGAGCCTTTTCTTGAGTATGCGTTTATCACGCCGCCGAATGCGCTTGGCCGCCTCCTCACCAAACTACACCTCAATCGCCTTCCGATCCTGTTCAACATCGTGAAAGGCGACCTGTCTTTTATTGGGCCGCGCGCGGTTGCCCCTGGCGAATTAAGTCCACGGGAACGCTTGATCCGCAGGCGCTATGACGTACGTCCCGGGGTGCTGGGCCTGTGGTGGCTCAGACAACGCGCCAATATCGCCTATGGGAGTGAAAGCGAGGCTGACCACGAGTATGTTGACACCCAAAGTATGCGCGGGGACCTCGGCATTGCCCTACGCTCCATTCCTGCCGCTCTGTACGGGGGAGGGGGGGAAGCCGCGCCCGATCGTGCCACTATCCTCACGATCCCGATCGCGAACCTGACCATGACTGAGGCAGTCACCGCCATAGTGGAGCGGCTGCAGGGAGAACAGACGCAGCAGGTCTGTTTTGTCAATGCGCACTGCGCCAACGTTGCCGCCGGCGATCCCACCTATATGCAGATTTTACGGGATACGGAACTCTCGTTTGCCGATGGGATCGGCATGAAATTAGCCGGTAAGCTGCTGGGTCAGCCGATCAAGCAAAACGTGAATGGCACTGACCTCTTTCCGCGCCTCTGTGCCGCCGTAGCAGGAACAAACTTCGGTATTTTTCTCCTCGGGGGCCAGCCCGGCGTCGCGGAAGGGGTAGGCAAGTGGATCCGGCAGCATTACCCGGCAGTGATCGTCAGCGGCTGGCAGCATGGCTACTTCTCCCCGGCAGAGGAACCAGGAGTGATTAAACAGATTGCCGATTCAGGAGCTGCGCTTTTGCTCGTTGCCTTTGGGGTGCCGCGGCAGGAAAAATGGATCGCCCAACACCTCCATCACACCGGCGTGACAGTCGCCATGGGAGTCGGCGGCCTGTTTGATTTCTACTCAGGCCGCATCTCCCGGGCTCCACTCTGGCTGCGCGAGATGAGCGCAGAATGGCTCTACCGCTTTTATCAAGAACCGCGGCGTATGTGGAAAAGATATTTTGTGGGAAACTCCGTCTTTCTGGTGCGCGTGCTGCGGCACCGGGACCCCTAGCCGGCGGTCTTCGCCAAAGCTCACGTGGAGTACCCGATTATGAGAGCAGTGATCATCGCTACCGGAGAGGGTGCGGCTTTCGCGCCACTGAACGAACGCTACCCTACGCCTCTTCTCCCGCTCGTGGATCGTCCGTTTATCCAACACGTAGTGGAATATCTGGTTGACCAAGGAGTACACGAATTCGACTTTGTGCTGAGTCACCTCCCGGAAAAGATCGAGCACCTGCTAGGCGATGGGACGCGCTGGGGCAGCACCTTCCGGTTTCATCTCGTGGGCGATGCCTCACGACCGTACCGGATGCTGCCTACCATCCTGCCGAGAGAGGGACAGGAACCGCTGTTATTAGGACACGCAGACCGCTTACCCCAACTCGCTCTCGCTGACCTCCAGTTGCCTCCCCAACCCCGCATGCCAGTGGTGTTCTCCTGGCAGAATCCCTCCGGACCCGATGCGGCAGAGCGCGTGCCGTGGACAGGGTGGGCATGGCTGCCGTACTCTTGCCTGGCTCAATGTCCGGACGAGGTCGAGGAACCGGAGCTCGCCTCATTCCTGCTCTCTCAGGCCCAGGCAGAGGGGACAGCGGTCGAGGTGCCACAGTTTCTGAGCGTGCAATCGTACGACGCCCTCTTAGCCGCCCACCATACGGTGTTGACCAAACAATTCTCCGGTCTCCTCCTCACAGGCCGAGAAACTGAAGAGGGCATTTGGTTATCGCGCAATGTCAGCCTCCACCCGACGGCAAAACTGACCCCACCCCTGTACATCGGAGAAAATTGCCGCATTGGGCAAGGAGTACAGCTTGGGCCCAATGCCGTCATCGGCAAAAACTGCATCCTCGATGCGCGCTCGACGGCGAGAGACTCGATCATTTTCTCGGGTAGTTATGTCGGCGAAGCCCTAGAACTCGCCGATGCGATCGTTGATAAAAACTGCCTCGTGAATGTACGGGTCGGTGCCGCCATCTCCGTTGCCGACAACTTTATTCTTGGCAGCCTCTCTGAGCATCATTTGCAACACTGGCTCACGGGCTGGCTTGCACGGGTAGCCGGCTGTGGACTGTTAGTGTTGACGTGGCCGCTGCTGCTTATGACTGCCTGTGTCTTAAAGCTCATACGTCGCGGTCCGGTCTGGCACCCGCGGGAGGTCGTGCGCCTGCCGGCTTCGTCGGAAGAAGTCACCTGGCAGACCTTCCGCTTGTGGAGTTTTCTCCCCGCTGCCGCCACTGGGACCCCCAACCCACCCTCATTTGCTGACGGACTCCGCCACTTCTTCTGTCGGTTTCTGCCCGCGCTGATCAATATTACCAAAGGCGATCTCCGCTTTGTTGGCGTTACCCCTCGCACCCAAGCCGAACTCTCGGTCCTGGCTCCTGATTGGCGGGCTCTCTACGTGCGAACCAAAGCCGGGATTGTGACAGAAGCGTATATTACTTTTGGCTCCGCGCCGACTGAAGACGAGTTGTACTCGGCGGAAACCTTCTACTCAGCCATGGCCGGCTTCCGACATGATGCGAAGCTTCTGCTGGCCTATGTCGGGCGCATGGTCCATGTCGGTGCGCCGGCGTTAACCCACTGGCCGGCACCAACCCCCGAAGAGTCCCGTTGATCGATTATGGGTTTTACTCGATCAGTGTCGTGGTGGCCGGGCATTTTAGGGTTTCTCGTTCTAGGTCTGCTGATGAGTTGCGCCGCGCAGGTTCCTTCTTTACCCGAGCTTACGGCAGGATTTCGTGCCGCGGAGAAGCAGAAAAAATTTTCCGACCCCGCGGCCCTTGCCGAGTTCGAGGCCGGGACCGATTCCGCCTACCGTCTCGGTGCGGGTGATGAGATCACGGTTGAGGTCTGGGACCGTCCCGAACTCTCAGGAAAACATCTCATCGGCCCGGATGGCAAGATTACCATACCCTATGCCGGAGTGATGAATATCACCGGATTATCACGAGATGGGGCGGCCAGGGCCATTGCAGAGGCCCTGGCCCCTTACTACTACGATCTGCTCGTGACTGTACGGGTAGACCGGTACGTCGCCAATCGGGTATTTATCTTAGGCCGCGTGGCGAATCCGGGCATGTTAATCTTTGATGATTCACCAACTTTGCTCGAGGCTATTACTCGTGCCGGCAGCCTCCCGATCGGAGGCGTGGGTGCCGATAAGGCGGCGCTGGCCCGGTGTGCCATCTTCCGGGGCCACGATCGCATTGCCTGGATCAACTTACGCGAACTGCTCACTGGAGAAGATCTCTCACTCAACGTTCGACTCCAACGGAACGATGTCATTTATATTCCCGATGCCGACGATCAACTGGTCTATGTGCTCGGAGAAGTAAAG
>JACQEL010000345.1 GCA_016200595.1 Deltaproteobacteria bacterium | reverse complement strand
TTGTAGAGCGTGGGGAACAGCTCTTTGCGCTGGTTCGAGTAACGTAGGAGCTGGTTGATCGCCTCCTGCAGTGGGTTCTGGATGCCCGGGCTTTTGAACTCGGCGACGACCAGCGGGATGCCATTCACGAACAGCACCGCATCGGGGATGACGTGCCCGCGTGCGCTGGTCAGCTCCACCTTGAACTGGTTGATGACCAGGAAGTCGTTATTGGCCGGGTTCTCGAAGTCGATGAACTTGACCGGCTGCGGGCGGCTGTAGTCCCAGTCCGGTAGACCATCGGTCACCGTACCCTTGAGCAGCAGTTCCGTCGCTGCTTGGTTCACCTCCATCAACCGGTGCCCGGCCGCCTGCTGCAGATCGCGAATAGCGCGGGCGCTGCGCACGTCATCCAGCCAAGGCTGCCCGTCACGCAGGTTAAGCTTTCGCAGCGCCGCAGTGAGCCGGCCCTTAAGTAGAACCTCGCGGAAGGTTTCACGCTCAGTGAGTTCGGGGACGTCCGTATCGCCCTCGAGCCACTGCCAGCCCATGGTCTTGAGCTGTTCGCAGAAGGGCTTCTCGACGAGGTCATATTCCCATTGGATTTTCATGCGGCTTCACAAATTCAGCGGAGCGAGAACTGGAATCACCTGTCGTCCGTGCCGACGATAGATACGAAAATCCGAGTCGAGCGTGAACACACGACTGCGGGCATGCAATTCTGACATGCGCACCAGGCAGGCGTCGGCCAGTGACATCGGGAGGTTCTGGTACGTTCGCTGAAGCTTGATGAGCCGGTCGGCCTCAGCTTCCGCGTTGAAGGCGACGTTTAGTACCCCTTTGGTGATCATTTCCAGCACCGCGACGGGATCGCCGCCGAAGCGGTGCACGAGGAACTGCGCTTCGGAGAGCACCGCCTCGCAAGTGAACAGCGGCGGCGGCAATGAGGAGAACTGATCACTTGCCCATCCGTGATACTGATCTGCGGGAATCAGGATTGCCACGATCGGCCCGGCGTCGATGAGTACCCTTTCGGCCACGGTAGTAGTCCTCCAAGATAGCTTCCTCCAAATATCGCTTATTGGTGGAGGCATCGGGTGGGCCAACTTGTGATCCGATGAGATCCCCCATCAGGTCGGCGCAGGTGATCTGCCGCTTCGAGTCGGGACGTTTCAGCAGCACCTCCTCCACACAGGCGCGGATAACGGCCGACTTACTAATTTGCCGCCGTTTGGCTTCGGCCTCGACCAGAGCTTCCAAATGGGGTGGAAATTTGAGGGACATGGTGTGCATGGCGGTAAGGTATTACATCATTGCCAAAGCGGCAATACCAATAGGGATCTCAACAGGTAGGGTGGCCTGCTGAGAAGTCATCGCTAAACCTCGGACGCCCTTGTTGTCATTCTGAGCGAAGCGAAGAATCTCTGCTAAAACTGCGGGGGTTGAGATGTTTCGCTGCGCTCAACATGACAGGCTGAGAGGGGTTTAGAGCAAATTGCAGATGCGTTTACCAGACACTGGACTCCTGCTTGCGCGGGAATGACCCTACCAAAATGTCGCCCTCTAGCCACTGCCAGCCTATCGCCTTGAGCTGTGCACAGGAGGGCTTCTCGACGAGGTCGTATTCCCATTGGATTTTCATTCCGTGGCGCAGCTCACTCTCCGGCGGGCTTCGCTGACCCTTCCAGCCGCCACACCCGTACGATCTTTCCTCGGGCGCGCAAGATGGGCGCGGCCATGATCTGAAGCTGCACTACCGCCCGCACCTTCTCCGGGAACGGCAACGCGGCGAGCCTTCGGCGACGCGCTTCCTTTGCAGCCAGAAGCCGCCCAATTTCGGGATTCAAGGTTTCCATTGCTTCCACTGAGTTTCGAGACCGTGGCGGGCCAGCACGGCGCTCAGGTAATCGTGGTCCAGCGGCGCCTGTTCCAGCAGCAGGCGCACCCGCTGTCGGTCCTTGTCGCGTCCGGTCTGCAGCGAGATGGCCAGCAGGTGCTCGGGACGAAGCACCCGCGTGAGCGTCTGCTCGTAAAGCGTCTCCCGCGCCTCAGACAGTGCTTCCTCTACCAGCGCGTTGTAGGCTGGCAAGAACTGCACCGGCACGCCCTCGATGTTCACGCACTCGTCCTCCTCCGCGAAGCCCCGCGCCCGCAACGCCTCGTAGAGCGGCGCCAGCGTCAACAGGCCGCCCACCGTGCCCGGCAGCAGGACGAAAATGTCGAGGTCGAACGTCAGCAGCGGCTCCACGTAAAACGTGGCCCCCATGGCACCGCCGATGGCATAGCGCCCCAGCACACCGTCATGTTCCAACGCATTCAGAATTTGCAGCGTCTTTTCCATGAACCAGAGCGAGTGTATCAACGCCGGCTAGTCATCCGCAACGCCGCCCATCCTCCAGTTCCGGCACGCGGATGCGGCCGGTGAGTAAGTCGGTCAGTTCGGGCACATCAGTATCACCCTCGATCCACCGCGATCCCATCGCTTTGAGCTGCTCACAGAAAGGCTTTTCAACGAGGTCGTATTGCCACTCGATTTTCATGGTACTGCCACAAGTAAATGCTTGAAATTTTCCCTGATGAGATTCTTGCGTGCCGCGATGAAATCCTCGAAGCGCTCCAGTTTCCAGAGCTCTTGATCGCGCGGGATCAGGTGCTTATCAAGATACGCTTCATCTTTGCCCTTGAACCATTCATTGGGCGGTGTGTCACTCTTGCCGCCTGCACCATTCTCCTCACGGCTCAGCAGCATACAGTTGGCAAGCTGGTTACGCTCTGCCTCGCGACACTTCATCAAATCATTCCGGCCAGTCTTTGGATTCCTTACCTTCACCATTTTGAGACGGCTCTGCGGGAAAATGTGATCCACCTGTGGCAGGTTGTTGTCATAAGCCGGGGTGTGATTGAAGGCGCGATACCAAAGATTGAACAGCAAGTGGATGGTGTTAGAACCATAACCCATCTGCCAGAAGCGATCCTCCGTTAGCTCCAAACTACGGCCTTGCGAGCGCATCACGCCGAACACTTCGTCCAATTCAAAACGTTTAAGTTCTTCTAGTTTGCGCACCAAGCCATCAAGGAGGTTGTCGGCATTGCCGCCAAATGCGCCAGCGAGTGATGAGCGCAGCAGATAACTGTCCGTATCCCTAGTGTCCTTCCAAGCCTGTGGAAGGTGATAGCGGACATAGATCAGCGGGATGAGTACCAGGTAGGTCGGGAGCGCCTTATCGCACTGGATAAAGGTCTTCCCACGCACGAAATCGAGCACGTCCTGAATCGCCGCGGAAATGTCATCCCACTTCGCTTCAACTGCTTCCCTCACGCCTTGCTTGCGGAACTTCTCGACTTCATAGCGCGCGCCTTGGCCCAGGAGCGTGAGCGATGTTTTGAGTACAAAATCGCGGTCAAAGACGAAGCCGTGCTTGTTTAGGGACTCGAGCAAGTCCTCCATTTTCTCGTCCGCTACCTCCCAACTGGCGCTGAGGAGAGAGAACAGTAGGTCTGATTTGCTGAGCTTTGTCCCGCCGGAGTTGGCGCGGATGAAAACCTCGACCACGTCGTCCTCCTTGTAAAGCGACGGGTTGTCGATGCTATCCAGCTCCTGATAGGTCACCGCCTCGTCCATCTTGAACGTGCGATCCACAAGATCCAGATGGTCGTCGATCTTGTTCTGTTCGGCGTCGTTCAAATCTCTTCCAGCTGCAGCCTTCAAGGCTTCCAAAATCTCTCGCTTCTTCTTCGTGGTGAAGATAAGGTCCTTGAACTTGATCCACGGAAACCCTGTAGCGTCAGAGTCGAGGAACTTGAATTTGTATTTCACGTCATCCGGAGCTGCCACCTCGCCGCTCAAGACGTCGAAATACAGTTCTTTGCCTTCGTAGCTCCCCCATAGACCGATATAAAGGCTCTGCAAGCGCTGCTGGCCGTCGAGGACGAGACACTTCTTCTTCGTGTCCTCGGGTACGTAGAAATCGCTCAGACGCAGCGTGTTCTTCCAATTGTCGATAAACTTCCGTCGCCGGATGCTACTCGTGGTCTTCCACACCAGCAGCGTGCTGATCGGATACTCGCGCAGGATGGAGTCAAACAACCGGTAGATTTGCTCTTCGCTCCAAACAAAAGGGCGTTGAATGTTCGGCAACCAGAAGCCACCCTCCTCCTCGGGGTTGTTGAGAAAACCAACGATCTTCCGAATAGTCTGTTTCTGATTCTTCATGGTGATGTCCTTTCAGCCACGACCATCGCTGGTACACGAGCGCGGCCGGAGAGCAGGTCGGTCAGCTCGGGCACATCGGTATCACCCTCGATCCACTGTGATCCCATCGCTTTGAGCTGTTCGCAGAAGGGTTTCTCGACGAGGTCGTATTCCCACTGGATCTTGCCCATGGGCTAAACCTCGCCTGCGATGGTTTTTACAATCTTGGCCCGCGACTTCGCTCGTTTGGCAAGAAGCGCATCCTCTCCGGTTTGTTCAAGCCATTCGAAGAATCGCTGAACCCCGTGTCGGGTGTTCGCTTCATCGCGGCAGTTACTGATGAACGCGAACTGCACCTTCTGAATGTTGTCGGCCACATAAACACCGAACGGCGCGCTCACGACCGTGGCATCAGGAAACCCCAACAGCTTTGTTGCCTGAGACTCTGTTGCCGTCTTGTGGCAACCAATCAGGTGAACCGGACCAGCGCGCTTTCCGGACAGTGTCGCATTAAAGCTGTGGTCTTTGAGAAACGGCTGTCCGACCATCTCTTTGGCCGCAGCCACGCCCAACGCTGCCGGTATCGCATGAGGCACAAGCAAGACCTCCGTAGCGGACAACTTCACAAAGAGGTAGCCAGCATCCTCTGTTGCGTTGGCCCGCTGAAGAATTGCTTCTCGCAGCACGCGCAACATTTCCTTCTGGCGCGCAATAAAGTCCAACCGGTTCCAATCCAGTGCCTGGCCGCTGTGAAAACGGCCCTTGCTGGATTCACGAACGCCACGCTGCACGAGCGTGATCACCGCGTCATGCAGCGCTTCCTTCACTCGCTGTTTCAGCTGATCGATCGTCTTGACCTCACTACCACGAAAGAGACTTTGGCGGCTAATGTAATCCTGGAAATGCTTGTTGCGTTGCCCTTGCTCGGTCTTATCCACTGGGACGTTGCCGAGCGAAATCAGCCATACCTTGCCGGGCGCCTGTGACAGGCCGGTCATCAACTCCGCGTGACAGATGCCAATCTCGCCTGGGTTTTTGGCCCAGCCAGCGTTTCCGTTGGAGAGGACCAGCAGAACGTCGCAGTCCTTCACAGCTTCGACACAGACGTCCCAACTGTCCCACGTACCGCCTTTGGGGGGTGTCTCTTCGTTGATCCAGACCTCGAATGCCTTCTTGTCAAAAACCTCGACGGCCTCGATCTCCTTCTTTAGGTCCTTGCGGGTCTCAGTGAGTGTCGGACTGCCGCCGCTTCCATGCGGAAACGGGTCGTTGCAGCGGCTGGAAATCATCACTCGGATTTTCGTGGAGGTAGCCATACAGTTACTCGATTACCGGCCCGCGGATGCGGCCGGTGAACACGTCGGCCAGTTCCGGTACGTCTATGTCTCCTTCGGCCATTGCCAGCCCATCGCCTTGAGCTGTTCGCAGAAAAGCTTATCAACGAAGTCGTATTTCCATTGTATCTTCATACGCGCTTCTACCTTGGCATAATCCCGGACCTAATGAGCCGTTCTCGAATACTTGGATACGCGTAGTAGTCGCTAGGCTCCTGACCTCGGAGCATCGTGTCGATGAATTTGCACCATCGCGGTCCTGACTCCGACAGAAGGGGAACCGTTCGATCAAACAACTCTTCGAGAATTGCAGTCGTTCCACCTGCCCCGTGGATCTGACCGTTCCTTTCTGCCGCGTCAAGTACGCGAGCAATCTCAGTTACATTGAATACTTCAGCCATTGGAAGGATAACAGCGTGACCGAGTGTCTCCGCCCCTCGGTAGCTCATAGCCCCTGCATATAGTTCGATAGCGCGATCTACAAACTCTCTCCGTGGATGCTCCGCGATGATGTTCTTCTGGTCCTCAACCGGAAGGCTTCTGAACCGCGTAAGGAGGGTATTTTGCAGATTTTCAATAGCGAGGCCGTCGAAGAGGTCGAAAGCCTTTATGGTCTCCGTGCTCGCGCCTTCAACCAAGGCTCGGATTCGGATGCGCGTGGGCTCACCAATCCACTCCCAGAATCTTGGATCGGCAGTTGCCATACGGACGAACGCCAGAACTCTGTCGTCGCCGCAGTCGTTTGCCTTTCGTTGCAAGAACACCGGTGCCTCACGCTCGAAGATTGTCGGCCTTACCCGTCCAATGGCCGCTAGAGCTTGCGCTATCTGCCGCTCTCTCCCAAGGAACTTCGCGTGTTCCATGCCCAAGGGGCTGGTGATCATCCCCTTGATGAGAGCGACTATCAGTGACTCTTTTCCCCGGTCGAGATAACGTTGCCGAATGAAGGTTTCGATCTCGGGCGCCTTAGTTGGAAACGCGGGACCAAGAATATCTGCTTCGAGCCGCGCAATGGCACTTTTCCCTTGCAGCGGAGCGTGTCGCAACAAGTGCTCGATAGCGTGGACAATGTGTGCACGAACAAGTTCAGGAGTTGGCTGGAATAAGCTATCCTCGCTCACGAACGCTGGATGCGCGCATAAGTGGCGATCGTTCTGCAAGCGATCAAGATCCGTGAATTCGTGGGCAGTAAAAAACTGGAACTCGTCTCTGGCAGTAACGAGAAGTTTGCTCTCGATCATCTGCAAAGTCCGAACGTCGTCGGCGGCAATCGCCGCGTCGAGTTTGTCTACGAACTGCTTAGGCGCAGCGTCGCCTTGACTGGCTAGCTCGCGAGCCTTCACGATGATGTCGTATGCCGCAGCAATCCAAGCCGACATGATTGCCGCACGGAGTGCTCCGCCGCGATAAGCGTCAACAGCCTCGACAATCAATCGTGCTGACTCCTTGTCGCGCACTGAGAAGATAAGCTGGTCAAGATCAGAGAGCGCTTGATAGTTCATGGTGCCTACAGAGCCAACGGAGATACGAGAATGTTGCCCTCGGTCAGTTCGGGCACGTTGGTGTTGCCCCCCAGCCACTGCCAGCCTATGATCCTGAGCTGCTCATAGAAAGGCTTTTCAACGAGGTCGTATTCCCACTGGATCTTGCTTATGGAATCTCAGGGCTGGGCAAGGTTCAGCGTGGGCAGCACCTCCGGCTCCTTACGGTAGAGCACCAACAGCGCCGAGGTATCCAGGAGGGAGGTCATCCTCCCAGTTCCTTCATACGTTCAAGATCTTCGCGCTCGCGCTCCTCGTCCAGTTCGGTTGCGAGGTCGCGCTCCGGAGCCAGATCGGCTCCCATTCCGCACAACCGGCGCGCCAGCTCGCCGCGATCAGGAATGACCTTGACGACAATTTCCTCCTTCCCTTCCCCCGGCTGCCAGTCGAGCTTAGAGCCGGGTTTGATGCCGAGCTTCCGCGCTACCTCGGCCGGTATGGTGACCATGTTTTTCTGGGTAACTGTCGTAATCATGGGAGCAGGTTAATCCTGGACCGATGAGCTATCAAGGTAATGTCATGACATCCGCCAACACCTTCGCAGGTGACCAGCTCCACAGCCAGCCGTTTCATTTACTCACGTATCCACTCGTGAGGTTTTTCGTCGCGGTCGAAGAAGGTGGCCAGGGGATCCAAGTCTATGACCACGGTCCCGCTCACTGTCCGAAGCCTTCCAAGTGTTTGGGATTGGTCGCCAAGTCTGGCGCGTCACTGTGGCCCGCGCCGTACAGATCTTGCGCAAGTTCGTAGAAAGACGGTCGCTTGCCGCGCTGTGCCCCATTCAAACCTTGCTCTAGATATTCGCGGATAATAGCGGACTTGCTTTTTTGACGTCCGCGAGCCTCGGCTTCTAGCCTTGTTACGAGCGCCTCGGGAAGCCTGAGAGAGATAGTAGTCATAGTAGCAACCTATTACTGCTGAGAATGATTTCGTCCGCAGACGCGCGCACAGCGCACGCTACCCTGTACCCGAGCTGTCGCAATACATGTCGCGATTCTGCGCAATACCTCATAACCCCTTGATTCGCAACTTGTATCGCACTGCCCTGGCAGCACCGACGCTCTTCGCCACCCCCTGTTGCACAAGGCCCTGCAGATCGCGCTGCAACGTCCGCCGGTTTACGTCAGGGCAGAGCGCTGCCAACTCCTCGATCCGCAGTTCGGCCATTTCCAGGAGGCGTCCCACCGCCAGCACCTGTCGCGGGTTGAGAGCGTATTCACGGGCGATCACGTCCCGCCGGATCGCCCGCTTGCCGCGCTCGGTCACCTCGTCCATCTGCGTGGCCAAGCCCTCGACAAAGAAGTCGAGCCAGCCGGTCAAGTCCATCCTCTGTTCCCGCACGCCCTGCAGCGCCGCGTAGAACCCCGCCCGGTTGCGGTCGTAATACTCACTGATCGAGAACAGCCGCTTGAAGTCGTAGCCAGCCCGATACAGGCAGAGCGTAGACAACAGCCGCGAGGTCCGGCCATTACCGTCCACGAACGGATAGTTAGGTTGCTTCACGAGCCTGCCTCTGTAGGCACCAAGGTTAGCCGGTCGAACCCACTCCGAGAAGAATTGCTCGACTGACGGTGTGGTCTCCCGCAATGTGACCATTCACGCGCAGGAAAGTGGTTTATCGGGACGTTCTCAAGCGCGAAAAGTTTTCTCCTGCCTCGCTATGCGAGAAACGGTGCTCCGAGCCTGGTTGCGATCGCTCGTATCTTACTCTCTGCGCTAGCGGGTAGTGCCTCTCGCTTTATGCACGCCAACACCGCGGGGTTTGCGTTCGTTTCCGTTGCATCCACAAGAATATCAAAAAGGGCCCCGGGCGGCCCGCTGATCTCGATTACACCAATGTATCGCGAAAGCACGAGCTCGCAGGCAACCTTGTATAGACCGCCGTCCGTCAACCCGAATCCCATAGCTGCTTGCCTGTACGCCTGCGCCTGGCGGTAGACGCAATTCAGCGTCACGCTACGATCGAACTCTGGAATCAACTCACTTCCTGTCGCCTCGGCAACCGCCATCCCAAGTTTGCGCATCCGCGTTACGGGTAGCCGCAACTTTACCGGTACGGGCACAATGAGATCTGTAAGAATCCAGTGATCTGCTTCTATGGCTTTCTTACCAGGCCACCGAATCCGAAACCCGGTACAGATCGTTTGGCCAACTGTGTGCGGGTACAGATCAGCAGGAGCATAAGGCCCCAGTCGATCGTCGTGAATGTACACGCCCAGCATTGCTGTCGAGGCGTCACGGTAATGAAGGGCCGGATCGGTCTGCGGTGCTACTCCACCCACTTCTACTCCGACGGCGCACACCGCGTGTCCATCGGTGGCGTCCAGCGGCTGTATCACTATGACCGGCGCGAAGCCCGATATCACGTAGGCGAATAGCTGAGCTCGATCAATCTCCGGAGAGACGCTTGGAATTAGAAGAGGAGCCAAGCCCGCCGCGCGGGTCGCTTCGCAGATCTGATCCCGTGAGAGCCCCTCCGACGGGAGTGACCGGCCACCGGGAAGAAAGTACCGAGTCGCGGCCTCGGTGATTTGTGCTGTGTTGCCACCGGTAGTCCCTCCATATGAGCGACGCAATGAATTGCACTCCATAGCGCAGTTGTTGCGCATGCGCTCACACCTTGGTCTTGCTGCTGAAATGCGAGGCCGCGCACACTCAGCTCGAAGCAGCCGAGATGCACTGCGTATTCCCGCGTGGCCTCGAAATGGCAAGCATGCCCGCCGCGTGTCGTAACCCCGGATGTCTTCAACACCGTTCGTCCAACGGGAGCCGCTGGGAGTGGGCGGACTACAGAAAAGCCTAGATAGCCCTCCTGAAGAAACTCTTGCGCCTGCTGACCTCGGTCGGCCTTCGAGTTGGTAACCAGTTTTCTCCAGCGGCTCTGACCAAACTTCTTCGTGAAAAAGTGGAGGCGTTGGCAGTAGTTCGGATACGAGCGAAGGCTCCTCGAGTAGAACAGCGCAACGTCGTTAACGTAATCCCGGTCTACGTAGTGCGACTCGATGATAATGGTCTTGCAGCCGAGCTGAGTCAGGTACTCGCCGAGGTAGTTCAGCTGCAACGGTGGCCAGTCAGCCTCTACCCACCCTGGAGGCCGTGGAAAGAGTTTCCAGAACTCCCGAGTGAACCCAACAACCTGAGTGGCTTGCGACGGGTACTCATGACCGCGAGGAGCTAGAGTCACCGATTCGGCCCCTTAGACGGAAGTTGAGGAGATTCCGGCTGATCACCTCTGCTTCCATCTCCTTCTTCACTGCAGGTTTCACACGCTGCCGCGCCCGCTCAAGCGCTTCCCATACGAATTTCTCTACCGCGGACCGCGGCCCCGCTTGATTGGTCGCGGCCTGAGCTCTCCCCTGAGCACCCCTCCCAGGATGGCGCTTCTTCTTACTCATTATGTTCTCCCTCCGTTGACTCGGACGGCCCCAAATTTCTCCCCCGGAACGCGACCGTACTCATCTCGCTGGCTTGCTCTCCGCAAGCAGTGCTTCCGTTATACGGCGGACGGTGTCGAGCGTCTGGGCATTCGCCCGTGAAGCCCGCAAAAACACAGGATCGACTTGGGCCGATGATTCGACCGGGGCTCGTCCTAGGAGCGTGTCAACCGACACTTTCAGAGCGTCCGCCAGCTTCACCAGGGAATCCAGCGCCGGAACCCGCTGCCCCGTTTCGAAGTGCGAGATCGAGGCTGGCGCGATGCCAGCCCGCGTTCCTATCTCGGCCTGGGTGAGCCCACGCATCTCCCGCAACGCTCTGAGGTTGGTCCGAAACTTCTTCCCGGTGCTCTCCCGCCCTGTTGACATGAATACTACCTTCCCGTATATATTTCTACTACGAAGTCGTAGTAAACTATGCGATATAGTATACATTATTGCAGGAAAAAGCAAGGAAAGGAGAACTCATGAGCACCAGCGAGAAGGACCAGCACCACGAACTTCACATTTTTGTGAACCGGCGCAAATTCGAGGAAGGGGACGGCGTCCGCGAGGAAATGACAGGCGCACAAATCGCCGCTCTTGTGGGGGTTCCCGCAGACAATGCCGTCGTGCGACTCGAATCTGGCCCAGACAAGCACGAGATCGAAACTAACGAGGTGGTCCACATCAAGAACGGGCAGCATTTCTTGGTCACTCGAAAGGTGGTTGAGGGCGGCCATGAATCGTGACCGCATCGAGCGAGAACTCACCTGCTTACGGGCTGGCGGCCAGTCTGCGGAGTTGATTACGGACGGCCGCGCCGTAGTGCTTTATCATGACGTGCCCACGGGTGGTGCCGGTATTGGGCTGCCGCCGATCACTGACGTCATCGTCCCTGTCCCAGGCGGTTACCCCGCTGCCCTCATCGACTTAGCCGGCCTGCCTGTGGGTTCCCCGCTTCTCCTTCGAGTCAAGGGTGGGCAGAACAATCAGGGGATCCTCGCCGCGGCGGGGCGCCAGTGGCAACTAGCGAGCTACCACCCACACAACGGCGGCGGCGGCCCGCCCTGGGATCAGACGCGACATGGCTTTCACACATACATGGATCACTTAATCTCATGGCTTCACTGTCTCAATTGAGTTCACAATGCTCCCGTTCTGTCATCGTTCGCCTTGCTCCACCGGAGTTCGACCAGCTTCGGGCACTCGCGTTCCGACGGTACCCTCATCACGAGTGGGGTACATTTGCGCGCTTTGGCTGGCGTGATACGCCCGATGACCTCATTCTGACACTTGCGGGCTTAGACTCACCTACCCCGGGGGATCTTGATGAAGACGTAGGCAACATCTCAATAGCCGAGCGCTACACCTTACGCGCCGCACTTGCCGCTGAGACTCACCCCTTGGCCGTAGGCGTGATCCATTCCCATCCCCGCAACTGCGCCCCATACCCGAGCTTGATAGATGACGACATGGATACCTACTACGCGGACTACTTCTCCGGGTTCGCCCCTGGTCGCCCATACGTGAGCCTCATCCTATCTGAGATGAACGGCGAACTCGCGATCTCTGGCCGCGTTTTCTGGGAAAAGAATTGGCTGCTAGCAGAGCGTGTCGTTGCCGAGCGTTCACCTCTCTCGACGTGGGTTGCCGGCGTCCGATCTGATAGTCAAGAGTCGCGCCATGAACGCACGGCGCGGCTGCGTGCCGCGTTCGGTGACCAGGCAGCAGCCCGCCTTCGCCGATCCACTGTGGCCGTCGTTGGCGCCGGAGGTACGGGCTCAGCCGCGATTGAAGTTCTCGCCCGGGCCGGCGTCGGCCGTCTGATTATCGTCGACCCAGATCAGCTGGAGGAATCGAACCTTGAACGCGTACATGGAAGTCGACCAGAGCACGCCATCGAACGCACGCCCAAAGTGTCACTGGCTCGAGACCACGTCCGATCGATCGATCCCGCGGTAGAGGTGAGCCCATACATCGGTTCTCTTCCCCAACGAGAGATCATCGATGCCATCGTCACTGCGGACGTCGCGCTTGGTTGTACAGATCAACAGCACAGCCGTCTCGCCCTGAGTGATCTCACTTTTCGCTACCTGGTCCCGTCCATTGATTGTGGAGTCATGCTGGAAGGCACCAACGGTGCTGTAACTGGGCAGATAGCACAATTCGTGCGTTTCCTAGCTGCCGACTCGTGTGCCCTTTGTCGAGGGATGGTTGTTTCGCACAGACTCGCGCAGGAACTCATGTCTGAGGCGGAACGGGTGCAGCGTCGAGCTGCTGCGGCGGCAGCTCATGCACGTGGAGACGATGCCGGTGCGTATTGGCACGATGAGCCCCAACTCAATACCGTCGGGTATCTCACTACCATGACAGGGGCTTTGGCTGCCGGATACGCCATCGGTTGGATCACTGGTCGCTTCGATCCTCCATTTTCCCGATTGCAGATGAATCTTGTGCAGCAGTTCTTCGACGTCACGAATGCCGAGGAGCTGCCGCGGTCGGATTGCGTGTGTCGGCGTGTCCGTGGCTGGGCCGATCAAGCGGCCATTGACGCGCTGATCACTGCACCCACCCACTGGCCACCAGTGCGACGCGTCTGATATTCTCTGAGGCGCCAGCCAATCCTCGGAGAGCCGCGCCGCCTCCAGGAAGCCGCGTGCCCGCTCGAGGCGCGTCAATCCCGCCGTCATCCGGTGGGTGATGTGGAACGAAGGCTGGAAGCCGCCGGGACCGCTCATGACGCTACCGTTACCCTCTCCGGCACGCGGACGTGGCCGGTGAGTAGGTCGGTCATGAGGCCGGATTTGAGGAGGCCAAGCTTCGCGAGATTCGCCGACTCGTTCTCGATGAGCGCATCTGCCTTAGCCACCCGACGCACAACTTCTTCCTGCTCTTCCTTCCGTGGAAAAGCGAACTGCAAATAAGCCAGCAACGTTGTATTCAGATTAACCATCGTGGTGCCTACGGCGCGCGCGGCGATTTGTCGCTGGCCAAAGTCATGGCGGTAGGCGAGTGAAAGCCATGATGGTGAGAGAGATGCTTGTTCAAATCGCATCAACAAACACCCCGTGCCGCACAGCCACCCAACTTCTCGTTCGATCACTGCGGCACAGCGGGAAAGGTCGCCGCGGCGAGCAAAGATGAGGTCGCCCGATCTCACGCGATGTCGCTCCAGCTCGTGCGCTCTTGCTGTCGGGATTCGGGCAATGTGTGTGTCATCAAAGCCGCCTTCGAGAATATCCTGCGGCATGATCACCGGAACACCATCCGTTGTGTATTCGTGCGCGTGGAGCTGGCTGCCGAAAGGACCAGTCTGAATTGTCCCTGTGTTTCGCTGAAGCCGCACGCCAAGTGGCTCTAGTATCCAAACGCGCGGGATGCGTCCAAGCGGCGAGTCATGGAACTGTTCGGGGTAGGCGCTGGGGTCGCGGAGCTGGCCGTGTTCGTCGAGGCCGCGGGTGAGGAGGTCGCGAAGCAGGCCGGCGCGCACCTGCTTGAGCTTCGCAATCACCGACTCCGTTTTCGCAATCATCTCGTCCACCGTGTCCAACACCGCCGCGATGCGCTGCTGGTCTTCGAGTGTGGGACACGGAACACTCCATCTCAGCGTTTCACCGGGGCGTGCTCTCGTGTGACTATTTGTCGAGCCAGTAGCGATACGCTCAAGCTTGCGCTGGAAGAGCGAACTCTGAAGAAACCAACGAAAGAACTCAAGCGATACGCTGTCGTCCTTGGCAACGTAGGGAATAAACTCAGTCGAAGCGCAATGCCGCAGCCCTACGGGATTTTTCACATGAACAACGCGCGGAATCCTAGGATTTAGCTTTGAGACAAGAAGAGTTGGTTGCGTGACACTAATCTTAGCGCTGCCGATGCTGGCACCGACTTCCAGAGCTGGCGCTCGCCTCTCGTCCCAAGCCGGAATGCTGAAGTGAAGGAACTGCTCATTCGGAAAAGCACCAGGCATTACCGTCTGCCGGGCAATGTCCATCAGCTCTCCCAACAGTCGCTCCGGCCAACTGGTGGTCGCACTACGCATAGCGCATCACCTCCAGAAAGTTGCCTAGCCGCGTCTCGATGTCAGCTCTCTCGCTTCGAAGTTCGGTTAGCGTCACCCGATACTTGTCCCACAAGCCTTCGACAAACCGCACCAACTCCTGGCGCTTCTCGGCCACGGCGGCATCGAGGCCAGCCTGTACGTCATGGGCGAAGAGTTCGAGGACGAGAGAGCGCTTCTCATCGTCACTCATCGAGCCGCAGCGGGACTTGAGCTCGTCCACGAAGGAGTTGGTCAGCTCACGGTAGCGAGCGCGGGCGGCGGCGAGGTCGGTCTTGATCTGTTCGTAGGGGGCAAGTTCAGCTTCGATAGCAGCGAGACGATCGAGCACGGGTTGGAGTGCGGTCTTGGCCATATACAAAGGTTCCCCTCCCTCTAGCTCCCTCCCACCAGGGGAGGGAGGAAAAAGGGCGCCCGTTCTTGCGTGATGGGAAGAGGGATTATTTTGTGTGGCGCGGGCCTTGGCGGCGGCTTTCTCCAGCTTGGCAAGTTCCTTGAGCGCATCCTTGTGCTCGGCCTTTAGCTCTTTCATCTGCCGGTCAAGATCTTTGGCGTAGTTCCAGTTTGCCAGTTCTTCCTCCTCCGCATCATCGGGCGTGTTGCTTTGCTCGAAGGCTTCCTTCTCGCCTTTGAGTCGGGCGATGTCGGCCTTGGCGGCAGCGATGCGCTCCAGGTAGTCGGTCATGGTA
>JACQEL010000023.1 GCA_016200595.1 Deltaproteobacteria bacterium | reverse complement strand
GGGAGCCAGAGAAATAACTCCCGACCATGCCAGCGAACGCTCCAACCAGGATAATTCCTTCGAGGCCGATGTTAATGACGCCTGAGCGTTCGACTAAGGTTTCACCGAGGGCAGCAAGTAGCAGAGGGGTTGTTGCTACCAACATCGCATGGAGCAAGGAGTCGCTAGTGGTGAGAAATGCGAGCAAGGAATCCATCATGAGAGAGCAGAGCAAGCAAGGGGCAACAGGCAACAGGCGAGCATGAGAACTGGCTTCCTGTTCTCGTACCGCCGTTGCCAGAACTGGTGCCCGGTTTCGGTGCTGTATGCTGCCAAGAAGAAAACCACTGTCGCTTGGATCACCGACACCAGCACTGACGAGACTCCGGCGACCCGCTGGACGGTACCGGAGCCGGCATCTAAAGCGCCAAAGAACAAGGCGGCAAGCACCACTCCCAGGGGAGACCGCTGGCCCACCAAGGCCACAGCGATGGCTGTGTAGCCGTAACCAGGAGAAAATTTTTCGTAGACCCGCTGCGTCACCCCACTGACTTCAATTCCACCAGCCAGACCGGCCAAGGCACCACTGAGCACCAGCGCGAGGGTCAGTTGATGGTCAACACGAATACCAGCAAAGCGAGCAGCAATGGCATTGGCTCCTGTGGCTCGTAACTTGAACCCGGCTTTTGTACGAAAGAGGAAAAACCACACCCCGACTGCAAATACCAGTGCTAAGGGTACTCCCAGATGCAGGCGGGTTGGGGGCAGTAGCCGAGGGAGCTGAGCGGATTCGGGTAAGAGATCTGTTTGTGGATACTGACCCCCGGCTTCCATTAATGGACCGTGGACACAATAGCTGACCAAGCCTGCGGCAATGAAGTTCAGCATGATGGTGCTGATGACTTCATTTACGCCACGTTTGGTTTTCAGCAGAGCCGCGCAAAGCGCCCACGCGCTTCCGGCGACAAGCGCCACGCTGCAGGTCAGCGGTAGGCCGAGAACCGGGGAGAGTCCGGTGAGGTATCGACCAACCCAGGCGGTGGCTAAGGCCCCAAGCAAAAATTGGCCTTCGGCGCCGATGTTCCACACGCCGGCATGCAAGGAGAGGGCAACTGCTAAGCCGGTGTACAGCAAGGGACAGGCTTTCACTAAGGTTTCAGAGAGTCGGTATTGGTCTCCTCCGGCGCCTGCTAATAGCGCTGAGAAGACTTGCACGGCGTCCACACCGGTAAGCCAAAGCCCAAGGGTGACCACGGCAAAGGCAGAAACCAAGGCGAGGAAAGGGGGAACGAGCACTACAGCCCGTGCCGCTAGGGTGGTACCCATGCTCCGGTCATCATACGGCCAATCTGGGCGCGTGCGGCTGTAGGCTCAATCGGGCCCAAGAGTTGTCCTTGGTAGAGGGTATAGATGCGGTGGCTGAGGGTGAGCACTTCCTCGAGGTCAGTCGAAATTAAGACAACGCCAGCCCCGTGCTGACAACACTCAAGGAGGGCTTGATGAACATAGCGAGTAGCTCCGACGTCAAGACCGCGACTCGGGTTGGCGGCGACAATGAGCTGAGGAGCAAAAGCTAACTCGCGCGCAATAACCACGCGCTGCTGGTTGCCGCACGATAAGGCTGAAACCGGTTGGGTAGGGGAGGGGGTGCGAATACTGAACCGGTCGATTTGTGCGGTGGCAAAACGGCGAACCGCACTGGGGGGGAGCAAACATCCTGAAGTCAAGGTGTCGAGCAAATGGGTACTGAGGAGCAGATTTTCCTCAATAGTAAAAGGAAGAGCCAGACCTTCTTTGCGGCGATCCTGAGGGATGAGAGAAACTCCGGCGGTGCGCAGACTTGCCGGCGTAGGAGCAGTGACCCGCTGGTGATGAAGCCACATTGTGCCTTGGTCGGGGATCAGCAGACCAATTAATACACCGACCAACTCGGATTGACCATTGCCATCAACCGAAGCATCCTTCGTGCGCCCTCGGCTCGCAGCCACACATTCTCTAATGCCAGTAGCGAGGGTTCTGCTTGATGGCCCATGCTTAGCGAAGGTTCGGGAGGTCGCGCTTGCGGAATGGAAGGGGAAGCGGATTCTCCGACCATGAGATCGGCCAACTCCTCGGCTGAACAAGAACTGGTCTCACGGGTCGCAACCAACTTTCCCTGGCGTAATACCGAGAGCCGATCGCTGATCGCCAGGACCTCTGGGATTTTGTGGGTGATGAGCAAGATGAGGTATCCCGCACCCTTGAGGTTGTGCAGGGTATGGAACAAGCCGTCAACCTCATGCGGGGTCAGAACTGCGGTCGGTTCATCGAGAATCAGCACGCGAGCGTTTGCGGCTAACGCTTTGAGAATCTCCACTCTTTGTTGGGAGCCGACTGAGAGCGTAGACACCAACGCGTTCGGGTCTTCAATAGTCAGGCTGTATTGACTCGCGAGTTCTTGGACCTGCTGGCCCACCAGACTGCGGCGGACGATATCCCGCCCACTACCGGGGAGGGCGAAGAGGATATTCTCGGCAATTGTCAGGGTGGGCACTAACATGAAGTGCTGGTGAACCATGGCGATGCCAGCGGCGCGCGCAGCGCGCGGGGAAGTAAAGACACGCGGCTGCCCATCAATGCGGATTTCCCCGGCATCGGGTCGGTGTAAGCCTGACAAGAGATGCATCAAAGTGGATTTCCCTGCCCCATTTTCCCCCAAGAGGGCATGGATCTCGCCGGGATAAAAATCAGCGCTTATCCGGTCGACCGCACGTACCGTGGCGAAGGTTTTGCTAAGCTCTCGGACTGATACAGCCGGCATAAGGTCGGTCGTTGACAGCGAGGAGATGAGGGTTGCTACTGCGACAGATGAGCAGGTTCACGGGGCCTTTGGTTGGACAGGAGTAAATTCGACGCTGGGAACCGTGAGCGTGCCAGCGACAATTTGTTGCTTCGCCAGGGTGACACGCATTTGCACCTCAGGAGGGAGACGATCTTGCCATGCGGGATTGTATACCAGGGTAATGACGGCTTGCTTCATTCCTAAACTGATGATGCGACCGTAAAAAGTGCCTTTCTGCACTTCTTGGGCTACCTGGAGGAAAGCGGTTGGGATATCGATCACGCCGCTGGCTACAATCGCGTCCGGAGCTATGCTGTTCTGGTTTTTATTGGTCCCGAGTGCCATGACGTGCTTTTCTTGGGCGGCTTGGAACACGCCCAGACTCGCAGCATCCGCATTGGGAATGAGGATATCACAGCCTTGCTCAATTAACGCGAGCGCGGCCTGCTTAGCGGCTCCGACATCTTCCCAGTTACCGATATACGATACAGTGACCTGAAAGTCTGGCTTTACACTTTTGGCGCCAGCGGTGAACGCCATAAATGTACTCTTCAGTGGGGGAATTTCGATGCCGCCGATAGCCCCGGCTTTTCCGGTCTGCGATAGCATGGCGCTCATCATCCCCATCAGGTAGGTTGCTTGCTCGAGGAGAAAGCGCATGGGAGCGACATTGTCGCGTACGGTACTGCCGGAAGTCGTAATAAAGACGGTGTGAGGAAAATCGGCGCCGACGCGGGCAGCAGCGTCTTGGAACTCAAACCCATGACCAAAGACCAGTTGAAAGCCGCGACTGGCGTAGTCACGAAAAGCTTCTTCAAACTCGGCAGGAGTTTTGGTCTCAACCTGGCTGACTTCGGCCTGCAGCGTATCACGGATTTTCATGAGCCCGTCGTAAGCAAGGGCGTTCCAGCCGGCGTCGCTGACCGGTCCAGGAGTGAGCAAGGCGACGCGGAATTTTGCGGCGTCTGGTGGAACTGATTTTGTGCGGCACCCGCTGAGGCCGACCAAAGAGAGCAACAAAACAAGGGGAAAGAAGAGTCTGCTAACAAGATTCCTAGCGGCGGCATCAAGACGATCTCATCGGTGTGGATACTGGGTGGTTGAGCAATGACGCTGAGCATGGCCGCAGCGACGTCGGCGGGAGAGAGCATCTTACGGCGGTCAAGGTCTCCGCCACTCTTGTCCCAGAGTGGCGTGTCAACAGCGCCGGGAATTACGGCAGTGACTTTGATCCCCTGAGCGCGGACTTCGGCGGCCAGGACTTTGGTCAAGCCTAAGGCACCAAATTTGGAAGCGGTATAAGCGGCTGAGCCGGGAAGAGCAGTCTGGCTGGCAATCGAGAGTACATTAAGGATGTGGCCCCGGCCTTGAGCGAGCATCACTTTGAGTGCGTGTTTGCAGCA
>JACQEL010000344.1 GCA_016200595.1 Deltaproteobacteria bacterium | reverse complement strand
GGAACACAGGGTCTTGTACAGTCTTGGCCAGCCTCAGGAGTTGCTCGCCTAATTCCCGTGCGGTCTGTAACTCAGCCCGCACGATATAAAAAACTTTCACTCCCCACAGCGCCGAGAAGAGCTGAGGAGTTTCGCCCACCTGCCCACACAACTCTCGTGCCCGTGCGTAGACCCTGCCAACTTCTGGAGTGGCATAACCCTGAGTAGCTTGCAGCGCAGTACCGAGAGTGAGCTGGAGTGTGAGTTCTTGCTGGATACGCTCGGGCGTCTCGGGTAGTGCCTGAAGCAATTGGAGTCCCTTAGTGAGGTGGCTGACGGCTTCCGTGTAGGCTGAGCGCTGGCTCGCTCTTTGTCCGGCCTTCTGCCAGTACGGCAGGGCCTGTGCCGTGAGTCCCGCCTCGGTGTAGTGATGGGCCAGTAATTCCGGCTGATTCTCTGTGGTCTCGGAGAATCGCTTCTCCAACACGTGGGCAATCTTCCGGTGATACTGCTGCCGGGTGCTCTTCAGCAATGATTGGTAGGCCGTATCTTGCACCAAGGCATGTTTGAAGACGTAGGTTGCCTGCGGCGGCATTCCCCGTTGATAGACTAACTCCGTCTTCACCAACTGCCGCAACCCCTGTTGTAAGGCGCCCTCATCTAACGGAGAGAGCGCATGCAGCAGTTCGTAGGAGAATTCTCGCCCCAGCACCGCGCCCACTTGGGCAATCTCTCGCACCGGCACCAGCCGATCCAAGCGGGCCATCAACGAATCATGCAAGGTGGAGGGAATCGCCAGCGGTGGTAAGGGGCCGGTCAGCTCATAGTGATCCCCTACTTCGCGTAGGAGCCCCGACTCCAGCACCATCTTGGTCAACTCTTCCACAAACAGCGGCACCCCATCGGTCTTGGCCACAATCTGCTGGAGCACTTCAGGCGGGAGGGCCTTACCTCGGGTGACTTGCTCGACCATTGCTTCCACATCAGGGCGGCCCAAGCGACTGAGCGTGAGTAGGCTGAGGTAAGAACGCGACCCCCAGGGCGGGGTAAATTCGGGGCGAAAGGTCAGCAGCGTCAACAGCCGGGTCGTGGGCACTTGCTCAAGGAGGAGCGTCAACACGTCGAGGGTGGAAGGGTCGGCCCAGTGCAGATCTTCCCAGACGCAGTACACCGGCGCTCGCTCCGCCTCTGCGACGATCCATGCCACGATCACTTCCTGGGTCTTCTCCTTCTGCTTCTGTGGACTGAGAGTGAGGGGAGGCGTTCCTTCTGGATGGGGCAACGAAAGGAAGGCAGCTAACAATGGCAATGCATCTACTTGAGGGAACCGGTACAAGGAGAGCGTCTGGGTTAATTTGTTCAGTTTCGTGTGCGGTGTGTCCTGAGAAGCGAACTGTAGAAATCGCTGCACATGCTCGATGATGGGATAATAGGCACTGTTTTGGTGATACGGCGAGCAGCGCAATTCGAGCCGTGTCGCTCCGTCTCGCACGACTTGCTCTCTCAGCGTCTGCACCAGGCGCGATTTGCCGATACCGGGTTCACCACTAAGCAGCACCTCCTGTCCGGCGCCCTGTATCGCCTGCTGCCACCGGTCTCGCAACAAGCCTAGTTCCGATTCGCGACTGACCAAGGGCGTTAAGCCGGTATGGATCGCTACTTCGAAGCGGCTCTGCGCCGTGCCTTCTCCGAGGACGCGGTACACCTTCAGCAGTGTTGCGAGACCCTTGAGCATCTGCGGACCCAAGTCTTGGCAGTCGAATAAGCCCGTCACCAGGTGGTGCGTCGGCGCACTGATCACCAGAGTGTCGGGCTCGGCTAGTCCCTGCACGCGGGCGGCGATATTGGGGGTCTCGCCGAGCGCCAGTTGCTCACGCTTGCCCCTTCCGCCCATCTCACCCACCACCACCAGCCCGGTATGAATACCAATACGCACCTGCAGAGGATGGGATAACTGTTTGTTTAGACCGTGTAATGTCTCGATAATCCCCAGTCCTGTCCGTACGGCGCGCTGCGCATCATCTTCATGCGCGGTGGGATAGCCAAAATAGACGAGGAGGCCATCGCCGAGATATTGGGCGATATGGCCCGCGTAGCTGGTAATCACGTCAGCACAGGCGTTTTGATAGGTTTGCACGACCTCCCGCAGCTCTTCGGGGTCGAGTTGGGCAGAAAGTGCAGTAGAGCCCACTAAATCACAGAACATCACCGTGAGTTGGCGCCGCTCAGCCTCAGGCCGAGAGGCGTCGCGCGTCTGAGATTGAGAGTCCGCAGTCTGTGGAGCGGGAGGCTGGGAGAAACTGGCAACTGGCAACTGGGCCCTGGCAACTGTTGTGCCCTCCCGCCACACCAAGCCTCGGCCCTCTTCCTCGGTGATCTGCGGATGAGCGAAGAGTAGTTCCTCCTTGAGCGCTGTGAGTTGTTCCTCATCGAGCTGAAACTGCAGTTTGAGCGCGCGATAGGCCAACCGCCCCCGCTTTTGCAAGAGTGCCACGATTTGATCACTGAGGTCATAAAGATCCATCAGTGGCTCTCCTCCAACT
>JACQEL010000343.1 GCA_016200595.1 Deltaproteobacteria bacterium | reverse complement strand
CTCTCAGATGCCGCGGCGGGAACTCTTGGCGGCTTGGGGCTAGCGCCTAGCGGTTGTTACGGCGACACCTACGCCTACTTTGAATCAGTGCACGGTTCTGCACCGGACATCGCCGGCAAAAATATGATTAATCCGACGGCAACCTTGCTGTCCGCTGTCCTCATGCTCGAATACGTCGGGCAGGACGGCGCAGCAGCGCTGCTCGACCGGGCCATTACCCAAGTGTATGCGCAGGGGCGTGTGCTTACCCGGGATCAGGGAGGCACAGCATCAACCACCGCCTTTTGTGCAGCGGTACAAGAGCACCTCAGCAATAGGTGAGAAAAGAACGAAAACTGAAAGCGGGTACCTACCCCTGAGCTTTGCTGCGAGCCTTGGTGATGACCAACACGTCCTGACCGTTCACCCGCACGGTGCGACGGTCAGCCGCGGCTTGCTGAGGGGTCTTGCGGGCGCGGTCTTCGCGCCACTTCTTCAGTTGTTTTTCGAGCTCCTTTGCGCTCACGATATCCTCCCTATAATCATCGTACCGCACCTCCCAAGCTATACGTCAATAAATGCCTCCAAGCTTTTAGCACGTGCGGGATTGCGGAGCTTCCGCAGCGCCTTAGCTTCAATTTGGCGAATGCGCTCGCGCGTCACGGCGAAGCGCTGCCCCACTTCCTCTAAAGTATAATCGGTCTTTTCGTCGATGCCGAAGCGCATCCGCAGAATCTGTTCTTCCCGAGGAGTAAGGGTCGCCAGGACCTTCCGGGTCTGCTCCTCGAGACTGAGCGCCATGGCTGCGTCTGCGGGAGAGAGCGTCTGGCGGTCTTCGACGAAATCGCCCAACGAACTCTCTTCGTCATCGCCGATGGGGGTCTCAAGCGACACCGGCTCTTTGACAATCTTGAGGACTTTCCGGACTTTATCTGGTGGGACTTCCATTTGCGTAGCGATTTCGTCTGGGGTTGGTTCGCGACCGAGTTGCTGCACGAGATAACGCGAGGTCCGCAATACTTTATTGATCGTCTCGATCATGTGGACCGGAATGCGGATCGTGCGCGCCTGGTCGGCAATGGCCCGGCTCACCGATTGGCGGATCCACCACGTGGCATACGTCGAGAACTTATACCCGCGCTGGTACTCGAACTTCTCTACCGCGCGCATGAGTCCAATGTTCCCCTCTTGAATCAGATCCAGGAAACCGAGACCACGGTTGACATACCGCTTGGCAATACTCACGACTAAGCGCAGATTGGCCTCAATCAGGCGACGCTTGCCCTCTTGAGCCTGATACTCGCCTTGCGCGATAATGCGCAGGGAACGGCTCAAGTCCTCGCTGCCAGTCCCTAATTCCTTTTCGACTTTGTGAACCTCTCGCCGAGCATTATGGATAAGCGTATCGGCCTCAAGCACGTGCTGGGCAGTGGATCTTCCCAGTTCTGCCGTGAGCTTTGAGGCCCGGTGCCCACCAGCTTTAAGGGTGCGAGCCAGAGTCAGAATATCCGCCGTTTTTCGCCGCAGGCGCTCTTCTTGATTCTTGAGCAGCCTTTGCTGGTAATTCAGCAGGATGCCGATTTCCTTGAGCTTCTCAACAATAGTGGAGATATGGCGCCGTCCTAAAGGGAGGCTCGAGAGAGCCACTTGTACTCGTTCGCGTACATCCGCCAACTTTCGCCCTAGCCGTTCACGCTCTTTGATTGGTACCCGTTTGTGCGCCAGCCGCTCGATCCGCTCACGCTCTGCGGCCAAGCGTTTCAGCCCGCTCATGCGGCTGAGGAAAAACTCAATGCGTTGGTCTTCTTTTCCTGTCGCCTCGAGTTGCTCTTCCTCATCATCACCAAATACATGGCGCGGCTCGATTTCCCCTTGTTTCAGCTTCTCGCCTAGCGAGAGAACGTAGCGTAACGCCAGCGGGACAGAAAATACCTCCTGACGCACCTGTTTCTCCCCAGCTTCCATCTCTTTGGCAATCGCGACTTCTTCTTCACGACTCAGCAGGGGAATATTGCCCATCTCCTGCAGGTACATGCGCACGGGGTCTGACGTATCCCCGGTAGTCGGTTCTTCCGCTACCGGCGTAACCTCTTCTTCCCACTCTTCTTCTTCGCGTTTGGGCAAGTCGAGCCCAATAGGGCTGCTGTCATCGAGCACATCGACAGCTTCAATATCCATATCTTCGAGAATCGACATGACACTGTCGATCTCTTCTGCCGGAGAGACCTCTGCCGCCAAGGGATGGGCAGGCTCCGCAGCCGTGCTCAAGAGTGCCTTGTCCGACGTGCGTGGGACCGCCTGTATTCTTGCTTCTTGCTTTTTTTCCATAGGGTACCTACGCATTTTTCTCTGAGTAGTGCACGGCGCGCAGAAAACTACACACCATCTTCTACACGCAGACCTGCGGGAAAAGAAGAAACCAGCCAGTAGCAGCAGAGTCGCTGTTCCGTAAGCAGTGCAATGTGATCAGGGATCAGGGAGACTCCCTCAACCAACCAGTCTCTCTGATAAGGGATGTAAAGTGAATTTATCCTAGAGATGGAAAGGGCCGAAGTCAAGGGAATTTGCTCTCTGTTGAACAAATAATGATTCATTTAGGGCGCGATAGCATTGACGGTCCGCGCGGCTCCGATAGCGGTGGCGTATTCCGCATAGGGCGGAATGATAAAATTCTCCCCGCGCCGCGAACGCATAGCTTCGATACGTTCGCGCAGGGGCTGTACCCGGGTAAGCTTGCCGGTCAGCACCACGTCATGATGTTGCTGTGCCCGTGCGGCCATCATACTGACGGTCAAGGTGACCTCAGCCACCATATTGACCAGTGCCAGCGCTTTATCCGCAGGAGTCGGATCGGCACGAACTTTGCCGAAATTACTCGCCGTCGCATTCGCCGGCACAATCCCGACCGGACCACCAGCAATATCGCCGACCGTCAGATCAACATGGCTGAGGTCCCCGTGCGCGGCCATACGCTCTAAAGTGTCGAGACGGGTTACTCCCAGCAAATGACGAGCCAACCCCAGCAAAGTGCCCCCTCCAATCCCCGTGCCACCGACGTGTTCGATTTTCTCGCCATGGACCGAGACTAAGGCCGTCCCCGTACCAAGCGAGACGACTAGCGCCGACGGCTTTTCCGCCAGGGTACTGCCACCGACACCGATGGCGGTGATCTCCGGCACCTTAACAATCGGGACGCCAAACAGTTCCTCTTTGAGCCACCGTGCCCCTCCCCCACTGACTGCGATCGCACGAATGTTGGTTAACGATCCCCCAGCAGTGCTCAGCAGTTTGCCCAAGGCGCCTGCAGCCGCAGCGATCGGGTCTCCGGTCTCAATGGTCACTACCACGATCTCGCCAGCGTGGAGCAAGACCGCGTCAGTCGTAGATCCGCCGATATCGATACCGACAATCATAGCCTCACACTCCGCTCTGGTGGAGATAAGTCCCGCCGGTAGACGGCAATTTGCCGTTTTCGTTCAACATCATAGCCCTGCCATTTCACCGCCGGAACATCTTCTGGGGTCACACGGCAAAACCCCTGACGCTCAAACAACCGTTGCGCCCCTTCCTGGGTGGTACAAGCAAAGAGATATGTCAAGCCGCGTTGCGTTCCGTCACTCACTGTCGTGGCAATCAGCCTGCCGCCAATGCCTTCACCTTGAAATCGCGTGATGGTGTAGAGGCCGGCAACTTCTCCGACATTCTCTTCCGCGTAGGGGAGGAGCGCACAGAATCCCGCCAACTCACCAGAAGCCGCCCCCAGCCTGGCCCCATAGCCATGCAGCAGGAGTTTGCTAATCTCCGGCGGCGTCCGCCCTTTGAGGTAGCCTTCTCGCTCTCCTCGCTGTAGCAGCTTCTCGACTTCGTAAAAGTCGTCGATTCCCAAACGGTCCACCGAGCAATAGTCGGTCAAGGTAAACAGCGTGCCACAACCCTCATAGGTGAACAATTCTCGCGCCAGTCCAGAGAGTGGACAGAGCGTGACTGATGCAACCCCACCCTCGAGGGCAACTCCTACCGCTTCGAGCAGCAGCCGACGCGTACCGAGGCCAGCCCACTCAGCTTCTCCTTGGCGCAAGAGCTCGTGGAGAACCGGGCCATTCATAAAGGAGAGGTGGCTGCCATTGGTCGTAATACCGCCAGCAGCATCAATCAGGACCAATTTGTAGACTTTGAAGCGTACCGCGATGCGCTGGGCGCACGCCACCAGAGAAACGTTGGCATTGGCCGGCCAAAGGCCAACAAACAGCGGGGCAGTGCGCAAGACGGTCCAGATTTGCTCCAAGAGTTCGTCTTCGCCAGCATCAGTGGACATGACTGTTGGTGATGACACAGG
>JACQEL010000342.1 GCA_016200595.1 Deltaproteobacteria bacterium | reverse complement strand
CCAGAATCACAACCAAGTGGCGATCAATAATGCGCTGGCGGTGGATTTCACCGGCCAGGTCACGGCCGAGGCGTTCGGGCCGCAGATGTATACTGGGGTGGCCGGGCAACTCGACTTTGTCCTGGGAGCATATCTTTCGCCTGGTGGTCGTTCGATCACAGTCTTACCCTCGACCGCACGCGGTGGCACGATCTCACGTATCGTGCCGATGTTTCCCGAAGGACAGATCGTTTCCCTGCCTCGGACGTACATCGATCATGTAGTCACCGAGTACGGCATCGCTAGCCTCGTTGGTAAAAGCGAGCGCAAGCGAGCCGAGGCGCTGATCACTATTGCCCACCCTCAATTTCGTGAGGAACTACAAGCGGCGGCACGGGAGAGATTTTGGCCGTGAGGATTGGTGGTTTCCGACAATGAACCGGAGAATCGGGGAATATCATTCTCCGTTTCTGCTCAGGCAAAGGCTCCCTACTGAGAGGAGAAGAAGATGGACCGACTGAAAAACAAAGTCGCGATTATCACCGGTGGTGGTTCAGGGATTGGCCGGGCGACCTGTCTGCTCTTCGCCCGCGAAGTCGCGAAGGTCGTCGTGGCTGATTATGTAGCTGAAGGCGGCAACGAAACTGTTCAGCAGATCAAAACTGCCGGTGGAGAGGCGATGTTCGTGCAGGCGGACGTATCGAAGTCTGCCGAGGTGCGCGAGATGATTGCCACGGCAGTCAAGACCTACGGGCGCGTTGATATTCTGTACAACAACGCCGGCATAGAAGGACCTTCAGCTAAGTTGGCAAACTACAAAGAGGAAGATTGGGATCGGGTCATCGCTATTGATCTGACCGCGGTCTACTTGGGCATGAAATACGTCATCCCGGAAATGCTCAAACAGGGTGGTGGGGTGATCATCAGCACAGCGTCAGTAGCCGGAATGGTTGGCTTTCCTGGCAGCGGAGCCTATGCCGCAGCCAAGGCTGGTGTGATTAACTTGACCCGCTTGGCCGCTTTGGAGTACGCCGATAAAAACATTCGCGTGAACTGTATCTGCCCTGGGGTGATCTCCACCCCGATGGTCGATCGCGTGATGGGGAACCGCCCGAGAGACAACGTGGTCCGCCTGGAGCCGATCGGTCGCCTGGGTCAGCCTGAGGATATTGCCAACGCCGCATTATTTTTGGCCAGCGAGGAGTCCGCGTTTGCCACCGGCGCGCCGTTCATTATTGATGGAGGATATGTGGCTCGCTAAAGAGCTATCAGCAAAGCAAACGATGAACGCGGCAGCAGACAGCGATTTGAGACAGAGACAGAGTAATAAGCGGGTGGGGCGGTCTCTGTCTCTGTCGTTTTTCTGGTTTCTGTCTGATGGCTCTGTCTTTCCTCACCATTCATCGTTCAACAGATCATTCATCGTTCAAACTGATAGCTGCTAGCTCTGGAAGGAAGAAACATGTCCGAAGCTGTTATTCTCCTGTGTTGGTGGGTGCTCTTTGCTGGAACACATATTGTGCTGTCTTCCTCGCGCGTCCGTCCTAAACTTATCGCTGCTGTCGGAGACCGCCCTTTTCTGGGCCTCTACTCCTTAGTTGCTTTTGCGACGCTGCTTCCGCTGTGCTGGTATTACGCGAGGCATAAGCATGCTGACCCGCGGTTATGGCGGACTTTGGGTGGCTCTGTTTTGTATCTCCCGGCACGGGATCTCAACCTTGTGCTCATGGGGTTGGCCTTCGTGCTCCTCGTGCACGGTTTGGTGGCCAGACCGCCGAGCGCGATGCTGACCAGCGGCACTCCGACCCCTTATGGCGTGACTCGCATTACCCGTCACCCCACCTTCGCGGCGATCTTCCTCTTCGGTGTGGCTCATTGTCTGGTCAATGGTTCGCTCAATGATCTGATCTTTTTTGGTGGATTCGCGGTGTTCTCCTGGATAGGCGCTTGGCACCAGGATACACGGAAGAGCGTCGATATCCCGGGCTACATGGAATTCAAGGACGCCACCTCGTTTCTGCCGTTTGCCGCTATCGTGAGGGCAAAACAGCCGCTGAAGCTGGACGAGCTGCGTTGGCAGATCACCCTGCTCGCCTTAATTCTGTTCTATGTGATACGCGCATACCATCCTTACCTCTTTGGGGGAGTGCTCATGACATTATAGAGTGTTATAAGAAGAACCATGAGTCCGGACACCCTACAGCACGCTTGGGAGTGGTTGCTCAACCTCTCGAAAATCCAATTGATATTACTTGGTGGCGGAGTTTCGCTGTTGGTGGCGGTGAGTAAGGTGATGCGTTATCTTTTCCTCCTCGTGCTGCTGGTTGTTCTCTTAACTGCACTGCCACAAATTTCCAAACGCTACGAAGAGAGTCCGCTGGCGACTATGGTCAAGCAACTCGTTCACCAAGGAACCGAAGCCACGAAAGATTTGACCCCAACACCTGCGGAGCCGAACAAATAGAGAAGAGAATTCGGAGGGCATCATGGACCCGAGTAAAGATCGTCCGCTGGCAGGCAGTATGGCCCAGCACCGCAAAGGCGGGGTGGAACTCGTCGACCCCCGTGAGCAGGTGCGCCGCTACGTTTACTCCAACGTCTACGACATCGGCGCCCGCGCCAAGCCTTATGAGAAACTGGCCGTCGCCAAGAACGGTCTCTACGTCGTCGAGTGCTTGGTCGCCCAGGGGGTTATGCCGCAGTGGTGCCTGCAGCCCCACGATGAGTTTATCCTGTGTCTGGAAGGGGAAGTGCGCATCGACTTCATCGAGCCCCGTACCGAACTGCCCCCTGGCACTCACGCCAGCGTGCCAGGTGAAGAGCTAGGCCATATAATCGTGCGGGAGGGTAATCTGTGTTTGTTGCCCAAAGGGGTGGCCTATAAACTGAGCGCGGCTCGGCGCTCGCTGCTGCTGCAGCAGGCCAAGCAGAGCGCGGACACGGTCTTTGCTTGGGAAGAGATCTGTGAAGGCTGGAAGTGAAAAGTCCAAAGTCTAAAGTCCCAAGTCCAAAGTCAGATCTGCGCACTCGGTTGGCTATCCTTCACCAGAATTGAGATAGCCGGTAAGGGAGTTTGCTAACCGTAAAGAACCTTGAGGGAGGCACGAGATGGACACCTATAAAGAATTCGAGTTGGGGCAATTCCGCTTTACTCGTGATGACTATTTCGCCAATGTCTACTTTCACACCCAGGCTGGCAAGGAGATGGAACACAAGATTGATATCGATGCCTTCCTGCGCCCTCTGCAGCGCGATGTCGCCTGGAGCTTCTTCTATGGCATGGTGAAGTTCGATGACATCTTCGGCACTATCAACCACTACGGCACGGTGGAAGTGGTGGCATGCCGAAGAACTCAAGCGGGGCGAGGTCGAACGGGTGTTCACGGCGATGCTCGAAGACTGGATTCCAGCCGATTTTGACCCTTTCGCGGCCCCGCGGGAGACAGGTTCGGCCGTGGGTCCCAAACGCGCAGGCAACCCCGGGGCCATTCATCGCAAGCGCGTGGTCACCACCCGCATGGTCAAGCAAGACGAGCGGCAAGATCCCGAATTTCCTATCAATGCCGGGTTCAAAGGCATAGAATTCCAGCAGGGGGAGATGCATATCAAGCCGGGGCATGAGAGCAAGTTTGGCCTGGTCAATCTCTACGAGTATCTGGCGCGCTCGGATGTGACGTGGAATCCCTCGATCGTGTCGGTGCTAGAACACAGCCTGTGGTGTCCGACCACGGAAGAGCATCGGCTACCGGTCAAGCATGGCAACGATCGGGTGGAATGGTTTATCCAGATCAATGGGCAAATCGACTGGGAGGTGTGTGACCAGAACACCGGAGAGTTGAAAGCCTTTGTACGGATGCGGCCGGGAGATGTGTGCGCGATGCCGGCGGACATCCAGCATCAAGGGTTTGCGCCGGAGCGGTCGATGTTATTAGTGTGGGAGAATGCCGATCCGCAGATGCCTGAGAAGATTCGCACGGGGACGGTGCCGGGCGACCCGGATAAAATGGTTACTATGAAGTGAAGAGTGATGAATTGAGGAAGGCCAAGAGGCTCATCTTTCAATTCTCAACTCTTAACTCTTAACTCTTAACTCTTAACTCTCCTATGTCCCTTGATCCTACCCCTAGTGCCGAGCAGGATGCACTGACTGGTGCTCTGCAGCGCCATTTTGGTTTCGATCGCTTTCGCGCTGGACAGCGGGAAGTCATCGAAGCCGTGCTCGCCGGTCGTTCCACAGTAGCGATCCTACCTACCGGTGGTGGCAAATCTTTGTGTTACCAGCTCCCGGCATTACTGAGCGAGGGGGTCACTATCGTGGTCTCCCCGTTGATCGCGCTGATGAAAGATCAGATCGATCAATTACATGCTCGCGGCATTCTGCACTCGACCGCCATTAATTCGAGTCTGTCGCGGGCTGAGATCGAGCAACGCCTGCGGACGCTGGTCAATCAACGGCTCAAACTCCTCTACGTTGCGCCCGAGCGCTTTGCGGCGCCAGGGTTCGTTGAATTACTCAAACAAGTGCAGGTGAGCCTGTTCGTGGTAGATGAAGCGCACTGTGTCAGTCATTGGGGTCACGATTTTCGGCCGGACTATCTCCTCCTGCGCTCCGCTATCACTGCGGTTCACCCGCACGCCGTGCTCGCACTAACAGCCACGGCTACGCCGGCAGTGCGGCGTGAGATCGCCCTTCAACTTGGATTGGTTGACCCCTTCCTCTTGGTTAACTCCTTCGACCGTCCTAATCTGTTCTTCTCGGTACTACCCTGCACGACCAAAGCTAAACCTGAAGCCATTGTCGCGTTGGCACAGGGAATCAGCGGCAGTTGCATTGTGTATGTCGCTCGCCAGCGCGACGCTGAGGAGTTGGCGGCGCTCCTTAATCAGCATGAAGCTGGGATGGCCGTGCCCTATCACGCTGGCTTGGAGGCCGGCGCGCGCCGAGCTAATCAACAAGCCTTCATCGAAGGAAAAACCCGGATTATCGTCGCCACAGTGGCATTTGGCATGGGGATCGACAAGCCGGACGTGCGCGCGGTCATTCATTACCAGCATCCTGGGTCACTGGAAGCCTACTATCAAGAGGCAGGTCGGGCCGGTCGCGATGGCGAACCAGCCCAGTGTTTGGTCCTCTACGATAAGCGCGACAGCGGCCTGCAGCGGTTTTTTATCGAGCGTCGCTATCCCAACGCTGGTGAAGTGCGCGGCATCTATCAGCTGTTGGGCCAAGGCGTCGCACCTCGCGAGATGCCAATTCGAGTCCAAGATTTAAGCGAAGAAAAGGTCAATGTCACCCTGACGCTCTTGCAAGACCAAGGGTACATCGAGCAGGTTGGACAAACCGTGCGTCTGCTCACCAACAAGAGCGCCGAGGCACTGCGATTGGACTTTTCCTTCGTGGAGCAACGTCAGGAGGCTGATTATCGTCGTCTCGGGGAGATGCTCGATTACCTCACCACCGATAGCTGCCGTCGAGCGGCGGTCTTGCGTTATTTCGGGGAGCGGGTCCCAGTCGGTCACAACTGCGGCAACTGTGACCTGTGTCGAGCAGTGCAATCTTCCGCACCGCTCGTCTCGGCAGCGCTCGACCCGCGCACGACCATCCTCGCAGCCGTACGAGACTTGCAGAAACGCGGGCTAGGACGCTCGGGTTTATCGCAGGTACTGGCTGGGAGTCAGTCCCGCAGGATGAAGCAACTCGGGCTGGATCTCTCACCTCATTACGGTAAGCTCTCTCGTCTCACCCAAGAGCAAATCATTGAACAGATTGATAGTTTGATCAGTGCTGGTGAGTTACGCCTGTTGCCCGGGCAGTATCCTGCAGTCGTTCTGGCTAAGCCTGCTCCACGGGCAGCGACAGCTCACTCGCCAGTATCAGCGCCCCAAGAAAAACCTCCACTGGTGCCTGCTAGTAGTGCACGTCCAACACCAACCCAGACGGCAGACCCTCTTCAGACGCCGGACGCCGGACGCCGGACGCCGGACCCTAGTCCCTTGACGCCGGACGCCGGACGCCGAACGCCGGACCCTGGTCCCTTGATGCCAGCCGCCAGACCCCAGACGCCGGACCCTAGTCCCTTGACGCCGGACGCCGGACGCCGGACGCCGGACCCCAGTCCTCACTCGCCCTTCGCCCCATTACCGACTGCCGTTGGTTGGGCAATCCTCCGTGTAGTTGAAAGTCAGGATGGCGAACTCCCACGTTCCGGAGTTGTACACTTCTTGCGCGGCACCACTGACTTAGGTGGTCACTCGACCTCTTCGCGCACGACACTGCCTGGATTTCGTTTCCTGGTCCAATATCCGCACCAAGAGTTACTGCGCGCCGTGGATCTCTTGGTTGAGCGTAAGTTAGTAGTGGTCGAGGCAACCGAACACCTGCATCTGTGGCTGACACAAAGAGGTAAAGCCGCGCTCGCGTCGTGTGCAAAAGCGTGGTGAAAACCCAGCATAATCTGCAATTTTGAGGAGGAAGTATGAACGTTGAAAAAAAACTCGGCGAAATGGGGCTGACACTGCCGCCGTCCCCGGCACCGGTCGCTAATTATGTGCCCGCTGTGCGATCCGGTAATCTTCTGTTCGTTTCCGGTCATGGTCCAGCTTTCGTCAAAGACGGCAAGATCGAATACATTCGTGGCAAACTCGGCAGAGATTTGGCTGTCGAGCAGGGTTACGATGCCGCCAAACAGGTGATGCTCAACATCCTGCAGTCAATTAAGGGCGTGATCGGCGACCTCGACAAGGTGCGTCGCATCGTCAAAGTTCTCGGATTCGTCAACTGCACGGAAGACTTTCCCGATCAACCAAAAGTTATCAACGGCGCTTCCGATCTCCTGGTTGCTCTGTACGGTGAGCGTGGTCGCCATGCCCGCTCAGCCGTGGGCATGCAGCAACTTCCGTTCGGCATCGCCGTAGAGATCGAAATGGTCGTAGAGGTGGAATGATAAGTTAAGATAACGACTTTGAGATTTTTCTAAACCGGAATGCACGACATGAGGACACGGTTCGTAGCTGCGTGGGTAGGGGCGAAGCATTTGCCCCGTATAGACCAACGCCGTGGGGAGCCTGATACGCAAATGCTTCGCCCCTACGGTGGACAGGCGCTAGGGTCGTGTGTACCAATCTCTTGCCTCCTGGTTTAGAATGACCCTCAGCTGAAATACACTTACTATGGAAACCCAAAACGATTTTCTGTCTTCAACCTCGGGAAGGAGCAATAACGCAACCGGCAGTGATGGCAACGGCTCTTTCGAGAGCCCCTCCTTCCTCAACGGCGACAACGCGCACTTCATCGAAGTCCTGTACGAGCAGTATCTCGCCGACCCCAATTCTGTCAGCGAGGAGTGGCGTGACTACTTTTCCCAGCTCCCGGCGAGCGCTCCGACACCCCAGCCCCAAGAATCAACGGCGCAGGTCACCGCAGTCGCTGATCTCGAACAGCAGGTGCGAGTGCTCCAGCTCATCAACGCCTACCGGGTGCGTGGCCATTTCAACGCACAGCTCGACCCGCTCGGTATCGCGCCGAAGTGGAACCATCCCGAACTCGATCCTGGTTATTATGGGTTTACTCGCGATGATTTAAGCAAGGAATTTAGCCTCGGGCGTATGTTTGGGATGCCGGCGCTGACACTGCGCGGGATCCTATCCACGCTGCAGGAAACGTACTGTGGCACAGTCGGGATCGAGTACATGCACATGCAGGACCCGGTGCAGCGTCAATGGATTCAAGAGCGCGTCGAGCATAAAGGCTACCAGGTGCCGCTCACGCTTGATACCAAACGCGCGATGCTGACGGACTTATACGCAGCGGAGAGCTTCGAGGCCTTTCTGCACACCAAGTTTGTCGGCCACAAACGCTTTTCGCTGGAAGGGGCCGAGACGCTGATACCGCTGCTCGATATCTTGATCGAGCATGGCGTGACTCAGGGGGTCGAAGAAATCGTCATTGGCATGCCTCATCGCGGTCGTTTGAATGTCCTGGCTAATACCCTCGGGAAATCCTACGCGGCGATCTTTTCTGAATTCGAAGGCAACGTAGATCCTTCCCTCATGATGGGCACGGGTGACGTCAAATACCATCTGGGTTTCTCAGCCGATCATATCACTCGCAGTGGAAAATCCGTGCATCTCACTCTGACCGCTAATCCGAGCCATCTGGAAGCAGTCAACCCGGTAGTCGAAGGGCGGGTACGCGCCAAGCAAGACCGCGCCGATGACCGAGAACGGTCGCGTATCATGCCTTTGCTCATTCACGGCAATGCGGCTTTCGCTGGACAAGGCGTTGTGGCGGAAACGCTGAATCTCTCACGGTTACGTGGCTACAGCACCGGTGGCACCATTCATGTCATTGCCAATAACCAGATTGGATTTACCACCAATCCCGAGGATGGGCACTCCGGTCCGTACTCCTCAGATGTCGCCAAGGCAGTCCAGGCGCCAATCTTCCACGTTAACGGCGATGATGTTGAAGCGGTGGTGCGCGTGGCCATTCTGGCCATGGAGTATCGACAAACGTTCAAGCGCGATGTGGTGATCGACATGTGGTGCTATCGGCGGTACGGCCATAATGAGGGCGACGAGCCCAGCTTTACCCAACCGCGTATGTACCGCGCCATCAAGGCTCATCCCCATAGCGCTTGGCTCTATCGCGAGCGGCTGCTCGACCGCGGAGAACTCAGTGCCGAGGAAGTGGCGGCGATCGAGCAGACCTTTAAGCAACGACTGCAAAACGCCCTCGATACAGTCAAAAGCAACCCGCCAGCTCTCCCCCCGTCGACTTTGGAAGGCGTGTGGCACGGATTCACTCGTGGGCACGAAGGCCGCGTCGATACGCGGGTGCGGCGTGACCTGCTCGAATAC
>JACQEL010000341.1 GCA_016200595.1 Deltaproteobacteria bacterium | reverse complement strand
CGCATAGACAAAGGAAAAGCCGTCAAGGTGCAGGATGTGAGTAGCGAGTTGGGCGTGCGCTATGTGTTAGAAGGTAGTGTCCGTAAATCTGCCGACCAAGTGCGTATCACCGCGCAGCTGATCGACGCCACAACGGGAGAGCACCTATGGTCAGAGCGCTACGATCGGCCCCTCAAGGATATCTTCACCCTGCAAGACGAGATCGTGCGGAAGCTCGTGAGGACGCTGCAGCTACAACTCACCTTGCAGGAACAAGGGTACATCGTGCGTAAACACACGGATAACCCGGAAGCCTACGATTATTACCTGCGCGGGATGGAATCCTTTTTTCGTGCAGGAACCGAAGCAAACCAAGCGGCGAATATCCAGGCGCAGCAACTGTTGGAGAAAGCCGTGGCCCTGGACCCGCAGTATGCCGAAGCGTATACGTGGCTGGGTGCAACCTACTGGAGAGCGTGGGCCTATCGCTGGAGTACAGACCCCCAGACCCTGGAGCGAGCGTTGGCGCTGGGGCAACAGGCCCTTGCCCTGGACGACGCCCTGCCGAGAGCCCATTCGTTCTTGGGCCAAGTCTATGAAGCGAAGCATCAGTACGACCAGGCCATAGCCGAAGGCGCACGAGCCATCGCTCTTGATCCCAACAATGCCGATAGCCGTGCATTACAGGCGCAAACGCTGAACTTCGCCATGCGCACGAAAAAAGCGGAGGGCAATACAGACGTGCGCACAGCGCACGCTACCCCGAGTGTGCCAATGTCATATGTTTCGATTTAGTGGAGCAGGCGATACAGCTCAACCCTCGCGCTCCGCCCTGGTACTTATACAACTTGGGCTTGGCCTACCGCATGACCGGGCGGTATACCGAAGCGGTCGCCCCTCTGAAAGAGGCCATCCGAGTGGGTCCCAATTTTCCGGCTGCCAACGTTATGCTGGCTGACAGCTACGTGCAACAGTGGCTCTCGCAACAGAGCCCGGATGCCCAGCTGTTGGCGCAGGCGTTGGCGGTGATGCAACAGGCCCTGGCCCTCAATGATTCCTGGCACTGGAACCACCTAGCCTTGGGCTATCTTTATCTCTACCAACAGCAGTATGACCAAGCCGTGACGGAGATAGAGCGGGCTGTGGCCCTCGCTCCCGACGAGGCTGACTGCTATGCGGCTCTGGCTGTAGTGCTGAGCTGTATGGGCAGGTCGGAGGCCGCCGTGGAGGCCGCCACCCAGGCACTGCGCCTGAAGCCCGCTGGTGCCGACAGCCACTTAGGAGATGTCGGCACCGCCTATGCGGTGGCCGGGCACTACGAGGAGGCGCGGGCTCCCTTGCAGCGCTATCTCAGCCACTACCCCAACATTCTGCCTATCCATCTCATGCTGGCCGTGGTTTACAGCGAGGTAGGCCAAGCCGCTGAGGCGCGGAAGGAGGCCGCCGAAGTGCTGCGGCTCAATCCGCAGTTCTCGCTGGCGGTGCACAGGCAGAGAGCACCCATTAAAGATCCGGTAGTATTAGAGCGTCACATCGCCGACCTGCGCAAGGCGGGTCTGAAGTAAGGAAAAACAACCAGTGACGAATGATCAGCTTCACTCATAAACAGAGCGGTGTCCAGGTGCGGTGGCTCAATGGAGGCGGAGCGGCGCCGGTGTCAGAAGAACGAAGATTTCCCAGGGTCCGAAATATGCATAGCCTTCGGTTATTCGGGTGCCTCTTTCCCTTAGAGAAGAAGGTGGGCGATGCCCACCCTACATTACTTAGACAGAGATTTGAGACAGAGAGGGAGTAGGAGCGAGGGGTCTCTATCTCTGTCTCTTTTCTCCATTCATCCAGTATAAGCCAGCACTTTTTGCCAACTTGGCCGGGCAGCGAGGCGTTTGTGATACGCATCTACTGCTCCTGGCAGCGCCAGCTTCAGCTCAGCCAGCACGTGCAAATACGGCATCAACGCCATGTCCGCGACCGAGAAGGTTCCAGCCAAATAATCACGCCCTTGCAGTCCGTCTGCCAGGATCTCAGCATTCTTCGTCACTTCACTGCGTGCTTGGTCGATGACTTTCTGATCGCGCTTGTCTTCGGGAGTAAAACGCATTTGCCGGAAAAGGGCGCTGGCTGGCGCACCGAACGTGGTGGGCTGCCACACTAACCACTGGAACGCCCGTGCTCGCTCTGCTGCGGCTGCCGGCAGCAGGTTGGCGGCCGGAAACTTCTCGGCCAGATAGAGCAGGATGGCGATAGACTCCCACATCACTAGGCCATCATCAACGATCGTGGGTACTTTACCGTTGGGATTGAGCTTGAGGTACTCAGGGCTTTTCTGCTCACCCTTCAGGAGATTCACGGGAGAGATTTCGTAAGCAGCTTTCGCTTCTTCCAAAGCCATATGCACCTTGCGGCCGTTGGTAGAAAGATAGAACGTGTAGAGCTTGAACATGCACTCACCTCCTGTGTGGGAAATTTTCCGTGGATAAAATCGTATAGGGGAGTACGGCCGCGTGCTCGTCCCGATCAGAGTGTTCCTCTGGCCCTGTGACTGTGGGTTCCCTCTCCCCTTGTGGGAGAGGGACAGGGTGAGGGGGTCGTTGGCAGAGCTGAAGCCGTAATACCCCCATCCTCACCTTCCCCCGCAAGGGGGGAAGGAATAAAAAGTGCGCCCCTACGATCGGTTAGGCACCTAGTAGTCCGCCACAGTAATTTTGAGGGGTCATTGCGAGGAGCGGAGCGACGAAGCAATCTCGTACGAGTCGAGAAGTACAGACAAAGATTGCTTCGCTACGCTCGCAATGACAACCCCTCATCTTCAGTGTGGCGGCGTACTAGTTAATGTTGTAGAGTTTAGCCACGTTGCCGCCGACGATCTTCTGTACGTCCGGCTCGGGAATACCCTTAAACGCTTGAGCAATGAGGTCCCGAGAACGCGGCCAAGGGGAGTCGGTATGTGGATAGTCGGATGACCACAGGATATTGTCCGCCCCAAAGATCTGGCGGGTGAAGTCCACGTTCGTGGTCTCAAACTGGAAGGAGGCCACCACGTTGCGCTTCATATATTCGCTGGGCAGCATCGGCAGGGTCAGGCCCTCGAAGTGCCGCAGCCGATCATAGGCATGATCCAAGCGATACATGAAGTGAGGAATCCAGGAAATGTCATTTTCTGCCGACACCAGCTGCAGGCGCGGGAAGCGCTCTGGTACGCCCCCGACAATCAGGTCGGCAAAAGTGAGCTGAATTTCCTGCGGGAGCCGCATATAGCCGTACAACACCCGGCGTGGGTCGAACTGCACCCCGCCACGACCAGTGAGAATGTGGAGGCTTAAAGGCATCTGCAGGTCCTGAGCCGCAGCCCAGAAGGGGTCATATTCACGCGAGCTATACGGCCGGTCCTCTGGCGGCGCCCCCCAGATCAACGCACCATGGAGTCCTTTTTTGGCAATGCGCTCCAACTCAGCGACCGCGGCGGGAATATCTTCGAGCGTGATAGCGCCAAGACCAATGAGCCGCTTGGGGTTATAGCTGCAGTATTCGGCCGCCCAGTCGTTAAAGGCGCGGAAACTCGCAGCCCGCAGCTCAGCATTGTCCAGCCCAAACAGGAGCATGCCCATCGAGGTGTACAAGGCTTCAGCACTCACCCCGTCGGCGTCCTGCTCCTTCAGCCGTTCCGCCGGATCCCAGACGCTTTTGGGGGCGACATCAAAGCCGCGCTTGACGTGCTCAGGAAGTTCCTCCGCCGTCTTTCCCGAGCCGAAAAATCCGGCGACCTGCACCGGGTTGATGTTCTCGCAGACAAAGAACTCCCCTTGCCTGCCATCGTGACCCCATTTGGTGTGTGGGGCCCGGTCGCGGAACTTAGCATCGATCCGTTCCGCCCACATGTTCGGAGGCTCAACGAAGTGCGAGTCCCCAGAAATAATGCGATATGCTGTCATAGGCTTACCCTCCTTTTGCCTAGAGAATTGCTGTGCATTATACACCTGCTGTCAAGCATTTAGCTATCAGCTATCAGCTATGCTAGTCCTGAGTGCTGAGCAATGAGTCCTGAGCAATGAGTCCTGAGTCCTGAGGAAAATACCTCGCTTTCCTACTCAGCACTCAGGACTCAGCACTCAGGACTAGCATAGCTAAATGCTGATAGCTAAATGCTTGACAGTAGGTATACAATGCACAGCAATTCTCTAGGCAAAAGGAGGGTAAACCTATGACAGCATATCGTATTATTTCTGGGGACTCGCACTTCGTTGAGCCTCCGAACATGTGGGCGGAACGGATCGATACTAAGTTCCGCGACCGGGCCCCACACACCAAATGGGGTCACGATGGCAGGGAAGGGGAGTTCTTTGTCTGCGAGAACAT
>JACQEL010000358.1 GCA_016200595.1 Deltaproteobacteria bacterium | reverse complement strand
TCCGGGTCGCCAATCAGGATCAGGTTGCGTTGGTCGAGATCGTCATAGGTCACCTTGCCAAAGAGTTTTGACACTCCCCCTTGATAGTGCTCAAAGGCACGAGAGGTGTGAGGACTGCGCTGGTCCAGGGAGCCGAAGAACTTGTAGTAGTTCAATACGTGCTCGCCGCCGTGGCGGTGAGCTTCTTCGTTGCTCTCCCCGCAGTACATTTGGAACACCCCGGCCACATCGCGCTCTGCCGGATTATAGCCGGCCTCAGTGAGCGCCTGGCGGTAGAGATGAATCCCGTTGCGGACTCTTTCTTGATCCGGGATAAAGAACGCCGTGGCCAGATGTAACCCTTTGCTCCCAGCCCAGCGATAACTCTCAGGGGTGATCGCCCCCGAGCCATAAATCGGGGGATGGGGTTGCTGCAGCGGTTTGGGGAAGAAGGTGTAGTCCTTCAGGCTCCAGAATTTTCCCTGGTAAGAAAAGGGACCGTTGCTGGTCCAGGCCTTGAGAATGATCTCGGTGCCCTCGTGGTAGCGTTCGTGGTTCTCATCCTCGTTGACCCCGAAGATCTCGTGCGAGTACTTCAAGAATCCGCGCCCGATGCCATACTCCAAGCGTCCGCCGCTGAGCACGTCGAGCATGGCATATTCTTCCGCCAGACGAATCGGATGATTCAGGGGAATCAGCGACACGCCGGTCCCCAGACGAATCCGCTTGGTGCGTGCTGCCGCGGCCATCGCCATGACCGGCGGGGAGCCAAAGGAATAACCGGAGTAGTGGTGTTCGCCGAACCAGACCGCATCAAAGCCAAGTTCTTCTTCCAATTGTACCTGTTCGAGGATTTGCTCGTAGTATTGCGAAGCGGACCCGTGCACCTCAGGATAATAGTCAGTATTATATAAAACGGCGAATTTCACAGCCTGTTCCCTCCTTTACGCACACGAGAGCCTGAGCGAAGTCAGCCGCGCTACTGTCCCCACCTGGTGTAGACTCCTCGCACATCGACATGCACGAAGGGACCGTGGGCGTTGGTCTCGCGGTAGCGTGCCAAGCCGCCGGTTAACAGTCGCTGGAGGGGTGACTCGTCCGTGGAGCTATCCAGTAAGAATTGCTGGACGCGGGGTTCAGCCATGAACCCGCTCGGCCAGAAACGCTGAGCGCGTGACTCGTACATCTGGTTGACGAGGTTGTACAGCACTTTGGTATCTTGAAAATTGACGACTCCATCTCTGTTCAAGTCATCCATATTTCCGTCACGGGGATGGGCATCAATAAAAATATCGGCGGCATCCCCTAAGGTGTGCCGACTATAGGTCGTCGAGTTACCAATTGCGCGATTGTAATAAGGAGTCCGATACCCACTCATGATCTCAAACGTCTGCGCATGATACCCCGCAGTATTGGCTTTTTGCAGAATGGACTCGAGCACGAGCAAGAGACGCGAATCCAACACCAGATATTTGGGGTATTCGTCGTCCTGTTTACACAAAAACTGCCGCAAGCGGAAATGCGGACTGACCAAAACGTCTTCGTTGACTCTGGTGACTTCAATAAACCCCTGCGGCGAGTGATAGAGCGGGAGGAGCTTTAAGGGAAACCGCGGGTAGTTGCCGATGTGATACCCGTTCAGATACCCCCGCTCAAGCTGAGCAAAGGGAAGCATGACAAAAACATTGAGGATGATGGGAGCTCCCTCGCTAGGAGAGTGGATGGTGACGGGATAAAGCCCGGCTTTCCGCGGCGCCTGCCACGACCATTGGTCGAGTCCAGTTTGTGTCACCTCAGGAGTAGCCTCGATGAGGTAGGCATTGTTTCCTTCTGCTGCTCCTCCTGCGAAGGTCAACCTTTCTGCAGGAAGCACGAACGCACTGTTAATCCGGTACGGCAGGCGCTCGTCGTTTACCTGCACTGAGAAGGGAGCGGTTTCCGGTGAGAAAGCTGAGCCGGAAACGGCTGCCAGCTCGTCATCGGCTACAAAGGGGAGTTCTATTGAGTCCAGATGAACCGTAGGCGTGGTTTTCTTCGCCAGGGCTACTTTTCGCTGACCGTACCGTCTGCCAGAGAGAGCGACTGACTTAAGGGTGCGAGACTTGGCACTGTGGGAGCGTTTAGTACTGACTGCGGTCTTGACGTTTCTCTGATGCTTCGGTGGGAGACTCTTGGTCGCCCTTTGCTGAGTGCTGGAGGTGTGAGCAACCGGGCTGGCTTCGCCTGGCCTCGTAGAAGCGGAAGAGACAGAGCTAGCTAACGCCGGGAGCAAGAGACAGAAAGTGATGAGCAGGAGCAGTGTTTGTACAGCGCGAATGTTCCATCCTCTCTTTCCCATACCGCCTCCTTTTTTGCTCAGGAACGATAGCTGAGAGCAAACATTGGCACTCCTACAGAATTGGATGCGTTTAGGGAAGAGGGGGGTGATTAGTAACTAGGCCCAGTGACCGGTGGGGGCTCAGCGTGACCCGCAGGCAGAACGTTCGGTTCAGTTTTCGCTAGGGCAGGTTTCGGCGTTGGCAGAGGCAAGCGTGCGCCAGGGACTTCATCATAACCGTAGATATCATTGCGGAACTGTGCGGTTCCGTCCTGATCGACCCAAACAGTCCAATACTGAATGTAAACCGGGATCGGTTGCGGCAACCAGATGGTTTGCTGTTTTTGTCGTTCGATAGTGGAGAGAATGGTCTCTCGTGTCCACTCCGGGGACCCGCGCAGGACATACTCGGCCAGGTCAACCGGCTTCTCAATGCGAATGCACCCGTGACTGAAAGTGCGCACGGTCTTCGCGAATAACTCTTTGGCGGGCGTGTCGTGCAAGTAGACGCCATAGGCATTGGGAAGCATGAACTTCACCTGCCCCAGGGAATTGGTCGGCCCCGGTTTCTGGCGGATCAAGTAGCGGTACGTCTTTGCTGAAGTCACCGCTCTATCTGCCGCGTTGGGGTCGGCATTAGATTTATCCACCACCGGGACGCGCTGAACGGTAAAGTTGTGCTTGGCGAAATATTGGGGATCTTTGCGAGACAAAGGAAACAGTTCTGCCTCGGCAATGCTTTTCGGCACATACCAGTAGGGATTCAGTACGACAGAGGTCAGATCCGCGCTGAAGGTGGGCGTATTGCGCTAAGTTCGGGATATTCACGTCGATATGACGCGGGCCGAGGTCTGGCGGGAACGCACGCCAACGCTCCATATTCGCCACGATCTGCTGCACGCGATCTTCTGCTGACACATTCAGGGCGGCCACCGTACCATCCCCCACCACCCCATCAGCATTCAAGCCGTGCTGCCGTTGAAATCTGCGCACGGCCTGGGCCACATTCGCATCAAAGAGCTCCTTATCCTCATCGCTGCGGTCGGGGACTTTTTTGTTTTTTGCCAGGGTGCCGCCGCGGCTCCCCTCAGTGCGCGGTTTTACTACCAACTCACCGGTCACGCGCAGTCGTGCGCGTAGCCTGACCACACGCTCATCGCGGTCTCTGGTTTGCAACTTCAGGCCTGCAGGTACCGACGGCCAGCCGCCGTGCGCAGCGATGTCGCGGTACCGGACCAACGCCTCTCGGAGTTGCGTGTATTCCGGGTGTTCCGGTGGGAGGGTTTTGAGGATGTCTGCGACACGGTTTGTATCGACCGCGGTCTCCAGGAGTTGGACGAGATCTTCTTTGTGGTGTTTGGCAAACCAGCTGGCATCCATCCTCTCCAGCTTGGCTTTCCCGACTGATACGCGAGCGCCATAGGTCAGAAATGTGTCGGTCAGCAAGAGGTCGAGGTCTGCCAGCGCCCGCGGGTCAGGCGGCAGTTTCGCTTCCCCGAGCCGCCGACGTACGTCCTGTACGAGTAGGGTGAGTTGGGCAAGACGATAATCCTCCAGACGCAAACCTTCGCGCTCGGCCTCCGTTTGCAGCGTGTTGAGGAGAACGTCCGCGCGGGGGGAGGGGCCGGTGTTGTCGCTCCACGCGGGGTGGTAGCTGCGGCCCTCGTAGAAACGTAGGAGCAGAGCGGTAGCCCGCAGGACGTCCTTGCCTACGGTCAGTTTTGGCAAAACCCGAGGGGAGTTCACTAATGGTGATTTCTTGGGGATTATTGCCGGGGCGACCCCGGGGGGGCTGATAGTGCTGTCGGCGAGACCCTCGTTAGGGCCGGTCGGGGCAGGAGGACCCACAAAATCAGGCCGAGGTACAGGCGCCGCTGCAGGTGGTAGTGGGTGCCCTGCTTCAGATTGTGGGAGAGGGGGCCCCATGGGGTCAGGTGGAGGAAGGGGAGCTATCTCGGGAAGTGGGGGTTTCCACGGCTCAAGTTGCTGACGTAACCGTTCGCTGACCTGATCGGACAGCGACTGGGCAGCCGCGATGGGCGTGAATCCCGCAGTGCAGAACACTACGCATAGCGTCAGGAGAGACCTGTTCGCTAAGCGACTTCTTATTCTAGTAAAGTGATATCGCCCGAGCATGAGCATCTTGGTAGGGAAATGTTATGAGCCGATACCATAGCAGAACGTGGAGGTCGAGGAATAGAGGGCAGAAAAAAAGTAGGGGCGAAGCATTTGCACATCAGGCTCCCGGTGACGTTGGTTTCTACGGGGCAAATGCTTCGCCCCTACTTCGTCAAGCACCAAAGTTGACGCTCTCGTTCCCAGGCTCTGCCTGGGAACGCAAACCAGTGTGGCAGGCTCTGCCTGCCTACGGTTGCTCTTGCAGCGGCAGAGCCGCTCGATCAGTGCGGTCCCAGGCTCCGCCTGGGACCGAGAAAGCCCCAGGAACAAAAGCGGTGAGAGTCGGCACGAGAAAAACTCTCCCCATATCGCCAATTTTCACCAGCCCAGGCGGAGCCTGAGCATGAGAAAGCAATTCCCAGTCTCCAGTCTCTAGCCTCTAGTCTCTTCTTCTTCTATAATCCGCCAGCTACAACCAAGGAGGAAAGCACCGTGGACTTCGATTTCACGCCACAAGAGGAGGCGTTTCGTCAAGAGCTGCGCTCATGGCTCGAAACCAACCTGCCTGCGGAGTACAACCCCGAAACCTTTGAGCAGCTCAATGAGGACAAACGCTTTGAGATCCAACTCAAGTGGCAAAAGAAATTATCCGCCGCTAGTTGGGTCGGGATCCACTGGCCCAAGGAATACGGTGGCCGGGGCGCCACGGTCATTGAACAGACGATCTACCAACAGGAAATGGCCCGGGTGCGAGCCCCGGGTGTGGCCAATCCACTCGGCATTTCTATCGTTGGTCCGACGCTGATGCACTGGGGCACTGAGGAGCAGAAAAAGCGCTATGTGCCCAAGATTCTCAGCGCCGAGGAGATCTGGTGCCAGGGCTATTCTGAGCCGGGTTCGGGTTCAGACTTCGCCTCTTTACAAACTCGCGCAGTCGAAGACGGTGATTACTTCGTCGTGAATGGCCAGAAGGTGTGGACCAGTTATGCCCACAAAGCCCACCGCTGTATTCTGGTCGTACGTAGCGATCCTCATGCGCCGAAGCACAAAGGACTCTCTTACCTGCTGGTCGACATGAAGTCGCCCGGAATCACCGTGCGGCCGTTGGTGCAAATCACTGGCGATGCCGAGTTCAATGAAGTGTTTTTTGAAGACGTGCGGGTCCCCAAAGCCAATCTCGTGGGTGAGAAGAATCAAGGCTGGCAGGTCGCCGTGACGACGCTGATGTTCGAGCGCGCCAATTTTGGCATCGTCTACCAATTAGAGCCGATGCTGCGGCGACTCGGCGAGCTGGCCAAGCGCTTACGTCTCAATGGCCACACTGCGGCTGAAGATCCCGCCGTGCGGCAAAAGCTCGCCCAGTTTCACCTCGAAACACAGGCGATCAAATACAACGGATTTCGTCAGCTCACCCGACAATTGCGCGGCGACCCGCCTGGGCCGGAAGGTTCAATTGGCAAGCTGGCGGCCAGCGAATTGAACCTCCGCCTGGTCCATTTCGCTGTGGAACTCCTCGGTCCCTACAGCCAAATGGCGCTGGGCGAGACGCACGGACTCGACGGGGGGTACTGGTCACGGCGTGCCTTAGCCTCGCGCCTCTACACCATTGCCGGTGGCACTTCCGAGGTGATGCGCAACATCGTTGGCGACCGCGTATTGGGATTGCCGAAAGGGTAAATAGCGATTAGCTGTTAGCTCTTAGCTCTTAGCAAGACGAAAAGAACTGAAGAAATATAGTAAGGTCGCTCTCTTTTTTGGCTAAAAGCTAATAGCTAAAAGCTAATAGCTGTTTGAAGGAGGAATCATGAATTTCGGTTTTACTGAAGATCAAGAAGCGCTGCGCGATGCGACTCGCAAGTTCCTCGACAACGAGTGTCCGACGACGTTCGTACGGAAGATGATGGCCGATGAAACCGCCCACGCCACCGAGTTGTGGAAGAAAATTGCTGAACTCGGCTGGCTCGGCATCATCGTGCCGGAAGAATTTGGCGGCAGCGGCGGGAGTTTTCTCGATCTTGTGGTCATCTTGGAAGAGGAGGGCAAGTCGCTTCTGCCTGGCCCCTTCTTCGCTACGGCGTTGCTCGGCACCACGGCAATACTGGCTGGTGGCTCGGCGGCACAGAAATCCGCCATCCTTCCCAAGGTGGCAGAGGGGAATCATATTCTCACTCTAGCCTTGGCTGAGAAGAGTGGACGTTACGATGCCGCTGGGGTGACACTGGCGGCAAAGCCGAAAGGCAACGACTTTGTCCTCTCTGGTGAGAAACTGTTTGTGCCGGACGCGCATGTCGCCGACCAGCTTATCGTGGCGGCACGCACGGCTCAGGGTGGCAGTCCCGAAGATGGGATCACTCTGTTCTTAGTTGACGCTAAAGCCCCCGGGGTCACCATTACTCAGCTCAAGACCGTAGATATGACCCGGCGGCAATGTCACGTCGCGCTTCAAGATGTGGCAGTTGCCAACGCGCAGGTTGTCGGTGAAGTGGGCAAGGGGTGGCCGATTCTTCGCCGAGTACTTGAGCAAGCGATGGCTGGTCTTTGCGCTGAGATGGTGGGCACCGGGCAGAAAGCCTTGGACATGGCCGTGACCTACGCCAAGGAACGTGTCCAGTTCGGTAAACCCATTGGCAGCTTTCAGGCAGTGAAACACAAGTGTGTGGATATGATGGTGCAGGTGGAGAACGCCCGCTCACTGACCTATTATGCCGCCTGGACGGTAGACGAGAACGGCTCCGAAGCAGCGCAAGCGGTGCCTATGGCCAAAGCGTATTGCAGTGACATGTGCAAAACGGTCACCAGTGAAGCTATCCAGGTCCATGGTGGCATTGGCTTCACCTGGGAGCACGACATGCACCTTTTCTACCGTCGCGGCCTGGCTTCTGAGGCGGCCTTCGGCAGCGCGCCGGTGCACCGTGAAATCGTAGCCCAGACGTTGAATCTTTAAGCAGTTGCCAGTTGTCAGTTGTTAGTTGTCAGGAGAAAAAATTCCAACCGCTTTACTGGCAACTGACCACTAGCAACTGACCACTATTGAGTCTGGCCAGCCGCCACAAAGGTTGCCAAAGGTCGCCATCAGGTGAGGTGATAACCTGAGCGGTAAAGCCGGAGCCTGGGGCGGTGAACGTACTACCGGTCATACCTGCCGCGAACAGCAGCTCAGAAGAGGCGGCCGTGGTGAGAGCGCCGCTGTCGGCGAGGCTGCCGTTGCCCGTTGCCGACACGCCAACGTCAAAGGGCTTAGTCTGGCTCAAGCCGGAGTATTCGGTAATGCGCAGATCGACATAGACGGCGGCTCGATTGAAGGTCACGGTAACCTGATTGTCGCCCGCTAACGCCGCTTTAATGTTCGCAGCGTAATAGATGGCCTGACTCATGCCGTTGCCCCGATACGCGGCGATGGCCCGCCGGTAGACATTTCCTGCACTGTCAACAACGGACTTGATCTGAGCGGTCGTATCATTCCAGCCGATCGCGATGAGGTTGGTGTTGCCGGCAGCTTGGTCGTCGGCGTAGGTCACCCTGACGCGTTTCTGCGGCGACTGCGGCGTGGCGTAACTCTGCTGCATGAGGGCCGGGCTCGGACCTGCCGTAGTCACAGGGAGAGCGGTGGATTGCTCGGAGACGTTATTGGAGTAATCGTAAGCGGCGACCGTATAGGAATAGAGGGTGAACGGGGACAGGCCGGTGTCAGTGTACGAGGGTGACGGTGTCGTCTTGATCAAGATGCCGTCCCGATA
>JACQEL010000357.1 GCA_016200595.1 Deltaproteobacteria bacterium | reverse complement strand
CGGAGGGGCGACTGACTGTAGCCCACGGCGTCAGCCCTGGGAAACCAACCCCACACGAGCCTCCTCCTAGCCCCGGAGGGGCGGAAGACCTCGAGACGGTCGTTTTCTTACGCCCCTCCGGGGCTCCAGTCGCCGTGTGGGTCTGCTCCTGCCCCACGGCTGGCGCCGTGGGCTATCTCCTCACGCCCCTCCGGGGCTTTATTTCGGATAAAGTCGATTACGTTTTACGTTTTATTCTTTCTGTTTCATGCCGTTTTATGCCATGTACCCCCAGAGCTTGACCACCTCGAGGGGATTCGCGTTGCGATAGGCTTTGTATTTCAGGAGCGTATCGAGACCGTCACAGGTGCGCTCCAGGTTAGTCTCCATACCGGGAAAGTCACCCCATCCCTGCGTGTTCTTATTGGCGAGGATCCAGTGCAGGCCGCGCATAATAAAATCTTCCCCACGCTCAGTGCCGAGAATACGGGTGACCACCATGAGTGAGCGGGTACAGTCCATAGTGTGGTCCACGTTTTCTTCGTCCCACGAACCATCCGCTGCTTGCCAGTCGTACAATTTGACCGCTCCTTTGGCACACGACTCGCGGACACCACTGACCCGGTTGTCGATCACCAAATCAGCAACCAAAGCGTCCTGGATCAGGTGGGCAGTAATCTCGACTCCGGAGGGATGGAAAGCGGTATCGTACCAACCGCCGTCGGGGCTTTGGTGCTCGATAATGAAACGAGCGCCGCGTTCCCACGCTCTGAGGACATCAGAGCGATGATGGGGCTCATTGAGAGCCATGACGACATTGAAAAAGCTGACTGGATGGCTAGTGGTATCGAGGTCGGCCCAGCGGGGATCGACCCAGCGACCGTCTGAGTGTTGGGTATCGAGAAAATAGTCGATAGCTCTTCTCACCGAGTGGGCGAGTCGCTCATGGTGGAGGAGACGATTGCCGCGGATGAGCATGAGCCCGCAAAAAGCCGAAACCCAGACCGTGCTCTCCCGGTCGGCTGAAAAGGGGCTCCACCCACCATCTGCACCCTGGCAATCGACGAGCGCGAGATAATCGGCCAAGAAGTCCGGGGTGGTGCGCGCATGCAGAAGCACGCGCAGGGCATGGGCAACGAGTTCTAAGTCCTGCGGTCCGGCCGTGAGGCTCCAGCCGTTCTTTTCCTGTAGGAAAAAGGCATAGTCGTCTTTGATGAGGTGATCGATCTTCTCCAGATTCATCCGTAACCCTCGTTTGTATGACAGCTCTTAGTGGTCTTTCAAAGAAGTTTCTGCACGAAAAGCCTCACGCTGGGGCCGGTCTCCTGACCGCGCCCCAAGCCGCTCAGGAGACCGGCGGTCGACGCTTGCGGCGGGGTCGGGAGACCCTCGCCGAACAGAGTTCAGGGTTTGCATAAGAACTTACTTGAAAGACTACTTAGTGCCAAGTTCCGCTTGCAGAAATTGTTTCACCCCCTCATGTCCTGTCAGCCGCAACCACAGTGGTCCCCCCTCACGTTCAAGCTCAAGTATGAAGGTAAAGAAAGGACAGCAGAGACGTTCGAGGGTTATGAATTCTGCAAGCGTAAGGCAAAGCTCCGGCTCAGCAGAAAAGCGGAAGGCGTAGCCGTCAGGGAGTTCGCGCACCTCTTTGGTTACTGCGTGCATTTGCCGGGCTAGTATTTGCCGATGAGCCCTTTGCTCGGCAGTCAGTGCGGAGAAGTCGCAAGCAATTGGAGACTCGGTGACGGGAGGCTTTTTCATGTGTCCTTCACCTTATGAAAGTCTTATATTTGATTTGCCCGAGACAAGGAAGAGAGTATTGTTAGATGCTCATGATGAGTGCAAAAGCAAAGGAAGCTCTGAACCGCTACGTGGCTGAATTGGTGTACCTCTATCCTTCAGCGGCTGGGCACTATCGCGTCGAACCCTGGCTTGGGCACGAACAAACTTATCTCGTCAGTATTGTCCTTCCTCAGGACGAGGATGTCTGGATGGATCTCAACGAAGCGATGTCTGTGGTGGCAACGGATCTGGTAGTCGAGACAGACTGTCTGTTTGTATTGACGACTTTGGAGTAAGCCACCCTTTCTCTTCGCTGCCGCCCATGGACGCGGAAAAGATTCTCAACTTTAAACCGCCGGCAATAGCAAGCCCTACACATCCACCTCTTCCACCTTCGGCGCGCGGTTCATGATGAACTCAAAGCGCGGCTGGACATCTCTGCCCATCAAGGTCTGAATCGACGCTTCTGTGCGCTCAACATTTTCGATTGTGACCCGCAGCAGCGTGCGCGAGCGCGGGTCGAGTGTGGTTTCTTTGAGGGTGTGAGGGTTCATCTCTCCCAAACCTTTGAAGCGTTGCACCTGAGCTTTGCCAGCATGACCATTGCGCTGAGCCAGCAAACGGTCCTTCTCGGTATCGTCATTGGCCCAGAAGACCTCTTTGCCGATTTCGATCTTGTAGAGCGGTGGCCGAGCAATGTACACGTAACCCCCGCGGATGAGATCGAGTAGATGGCGGTAGAAGAACGTAAGCAGCAAGGTGCAGATGTGGTTACCATCCGAATCGGCGTCCATCAGCAGACAGATTTTGTGGTAGCGGAGTTTGGACAGATCGAAGCTCTTATCTACACCGCAGCCGAGGGCCGAGACTAAATCGCTGAGCTCTTTGTTGGTGAGCACTTTACTGAGCGATGCCTGCTCGGTGTTCAGTACTTTGCCGCGCAGCGGCAAGATTGCCTGAAAAATGCGGTCTCGTCCCTGCTTGGCCGAGCCACCAGCCGAGTCGCCTTCAACAATGAACAATTCACTCATCTCTGGACTCGTCGAAGAACAGTCGGCCAGCTTACCGGGCAGGTTCAACCGGTGCGAAACTGAACCCTTACGCACCGTCTCCAGCGCCGCTCGTGAAGCGCTACGCGCCTTGGCCGCGAGAATTACTCGCTGCGCGATAGCGTCGGCCTGGGAGCGGTTGTGCAGCAGAAAATTTTCTAAGGCGGTACGGACGAGCGTATCGATCTGCGCCGTGACTTCCGGATTGCCGAGTTTCTCCTTGGTTTGCCCTTGGAATTGCGGTTCCTTGAGATAGAGGCTGAGAATCGCCACGATACCTTCGCGTGTGTCTTCAGCCGTGAGGGTCAACCCTTTCGGTGTCAGATCATGGACATTGATATAGTTGCGCACGGCCTTGACGATCGCTGACTTGAGCCCGGCTTCGTGGGTGCCACCAAACGGCGTCGGAATACCGTTCACGAAAGTGTGGAAACTTTCCTCCGGGGATTCGGTCCAGGTCAACACGCACTCCAGCGGAGGCTCGTCTTCTCGCTCAAGCGTAAAAACTTCGGGGATAACCGCTTTTTTCTGGCCCTCGACTAAGAGTTGAGCTAGGTAAGCCCGCAGGCCGTCCTCGTGATGATATTTGCTCTCTTCGCCGGTTGCTTGATCACGAAAGATGAGGGTCAGACCCTTATGCAGATAGGCCTTGGTCTCCAAGCGTTCAGCGATGAGTTTGGGCTTGAAGGTGATCGAGGGAAAAATCTCGGGGTCGGGGTGAAAAGTGATAGTGGTACCGCTGCCACGGACCTGGTTTACTTCTTTCAGGGCGGAAATGGCTTTGCCGCGGGCAAACTTCTGCTCCCACTCAACCCCACCACGTTTGACCCGGGCGACCAGACGGTCGGAGAGCGCCGTCACCACCGACGCGCCAACCCCATGTAACCCGCCGGAGTGAGAGTAATTGAGTCCCTCGAACTTCCCGCCGGCATGCAGCGTGGTGAGAATGAGTTCCAGGGCCGGTTTCTTAAATTTCGGGTGCATATCAGTCGGGATGCCGCGGCCGTTGTCACTGACGGTCACAGTCGAGCCGTCATTATGCAGCATGACCTCGATGCGACTGGCGTGCCCGTTCATCGCTTCGTCAACCGCGTTGTCGAGGATTTCCCAGACTAAATGATGTAAACCGGCGCTATCAACGCCGCCAATATACATGCCTGGCCGCTTTCGCACCGGCTCCAGGCCTTCAAGAACGGTGATGTCCTTGGCGGTGTAACTGTTACCGTTGGGTCCGTTGTTACGCCCTGCCATTGGTTACTCCTTCCTCGTCCACCACTCCACGTACGTTTATCAGAGTCATTCGCTTAATAACCCGTTGTCCTTTGCCAGCCCGGTGTCCGAGCGGGATTTCTTTTAATCGGACCTCTCTCTCATGCCCATCACTGTTGGTCACCACCACTCCCCGACCGGGACTGGAGGTCACTGCGCCGATCAGTCGGTCATCGTCGCCCAGGCGCATAAGAATCACGCCGCGACCGGGCCCGGACAACTCCGCCACATCCTCAACCGTAAAAGCCAGCATCTTTCCTGCTGCACTGACACAGATGGCCCGGCCACTGTTTACCAGATCGACCGTGACGACCTCGTCGTCGTCGCTCAAACGGGTGACCTTACGGCCGCTACGGGTCGTCTCTTCCAGATTGGGACGGAAGCGAAATCCCATTCCTTGAGCAGTAGCGAGTAGGTAGAGTGGGCCCTCAGCCTGAGATGGTCCTTCAGCTAGTCCATTCTCTTCATGGCCAGCCGGGAACAATTCTCCTTGCTCCACCTCAGTAGCGACACCCTCACCTTTCCCGTTCGTTGACTGTGCTTCTCCAGTCGCTAAGGCCGCCCTGACCACGCGCTCGCCATCCTGGAAATTGAAGAGCGTCTGAATCGGTTCGCCATAGCCGGTTGAGGCCGGCACATCGTACACTTTCATAACATAGAGTACACCTTTGTTGGTAAACAGCGCCAGGCGGTCGCGGGTCGTGCCGCTAAGGACGCTCTGAATCGCATCGCCTTCACGCAGCCGCGTGCTGGTCGGGTCTTTCAATTCTCGCACTCGCTTGAGCCAACCGTCTCGGCTCAGCACGACCGTCGCT
>JACQEL010000356.1 GCA_016200595.1 Deltaproteobacteria bacterium | reverse complement strand
TTTGGGGATAGCAGCGGTCAATTGCGGGAATACGCTTGGTATGGGGAGAACTCCGGCAACCGCACGCATCCGGTGGGACAGCTCAAACCCAATGCGTGGGGGTTGTGTGATGTGCATGGTAATGTGTCGGAGTGGAGCCAAGATTGGTACGATGCCACCTATTACCAGCGGAGCCCGGCGGAAGATCCAAGAGGGCCGGAGAAGGGGCAAGACAGGGTGGTGCGTGGCGGCTCGTGGAACGATGTGCCGTGGGTTGTCCGCGTATCCTACCGCTTCAGGAGCGACCCTGGCCACCGCCGTGGCGGCGTCGGTTTTCGGTGTGCCCGGTGAGTTGGGTGTTGGGTTTTAGGTGCTGGGTGCTAGGGCGGCCAGGGGCGGAAGCCTCTGGCCGAGTTTTTTTGGTTGCGGTGAATGAACTTTGTGATAGGGATGAACGGTATGGAAATTACACTTGATATCCCGGAAGAATTGGCTGCGCGTTTACGTCCCGTAGAGGATCAACTCTCCCGCATCTTAGAATTAGGATTGCGTGAGTTCAGTGCCACGGCACGGCCGGGTTTTGACGGGATCGCTGCAGTGGTCGAAATACTCGCTGAACTCCCAACTCCGGAGGAAATTTTGGCTTTGCATCCCTCAGACGCGTTGCAGGCTCGCATTAGCACTTTGCTAGAAAAGAATCGGATGGAAGGCTTGAGTCCGGCTGAAGAACACGAATGGACACAGTACGAGTATCTAGAGCATGTAGTCCGTATGGCCAAAGCCAAAGCGGCCGTGAAATTGAAAACTGCGTGAGCCGTGTATGGCTCAGGTCTATTTGCTCAACTGGACATGGGCGCTGTGCCTGGAGTATAGAGGATAGCAAATAAGCGGAAACCTGAAGGAGATTGCCCGATGCGCGCTGCCATAATGCGAAATAAGCAACTTGTTGTTGATGACCTCCCGACTCCCGAGCCGGGTCCCGGCGAAGTGTTAGTTAAGACCCTCGCCTGCGGGATCTGTGGCTCGGACCTCCATACCCTCAAACACGCTGAGAAGCTGGTCGAGATGTCGCGTCGCTCTGGTGGCGTGTTCGATATGGATCTCAGCCGAGACATCGTCATGGGGCATGAGTTCTGTGCGGAAATTGTCGATTATGGACCAAACACGCAGAAAACCTTGAAGGTTGGGACACGCATCTGCTCGATGCCCGTACTTATCCGTCCTACCGGTGTCCAGACTGTTGGATACTCAAACGACAATCCCGGGGGCTATGCCGAGTACATGCGGCTCACCGAGGGACTGCTCCTCGAAGTGCCGAACGGTCTTTCGACTGAGCATGCCGCGCTTACCGAGCCAATGGCGGTTGGCTTACACGCGGTCGAAAAAGCCCGCCTGGAAAAAGATGACGTCCCGCTCGTCATCGGCTGCGGACCGGTCGGGCTGGCGGTGATTGCTTCGCTCCGTCTCAAAGGCGTGCGGCCGATTGTTGCCGCTGACTTCTCCGCGCGCCGGCGCGAACTTGCCGTGGCCGTCGGGGCAGACATGGTCGTCAACCCAACGGAGAAGTCCCCTTACCAGAGTTGGCGCGAGGCCGCAGTGTGGCAAGACCAGGCCCGCGCCCCGCAACTGCCACCGTGGTTTACCGGCCCGGCGCTGCGCCCGGCGGTGATTTTTGAGTGCGTCGGTGTTCCCGGTGTGATCGACCAAATCATGGCGGCAGCACCGCAAGGGACACGTATCGTGGTCGTCGGCGTGTGCATGGAGAAAGACTCTATTCAGCCGATGTTGGGCATCAACAAAGAGCTCAACATGCAGTTCGTCCTCGGTTACAGCCGTGAGGAGTTCACCGCGATGCTGCGCCATATCGCTGACGGGCTGATCCCGGCCGAGCCGTTGATTACCGGTAACTACACTCGCTCTAGAAAACGAAGGCACAACTTGTTCCACAATTTTGCGAAAGGATACGGCGATGAAACAACGGCCAGCTGATGACTATGTACATGTGAGTTCGGTGAACTGGCAACCTTTTCCGGGCGAATTTTCTGGCGGTGGTATCCGCTGGAAACTCCTCCATGTGTCACCGGAAGTTGGTACCTGGGCAGCTATCTTTGACTGTCCCAAAGGCTCGTCCTTCGCCAGCCATATCCATATTGGCCCGGGTGAATACTTCTTGACCAAGGGGAAGATGGAAGTACGCGGCGGTCAGGAGAAAGGCGGCGCCACGGCCTCTGCGGTGGGCTATGGGTATGAGGCCTGTAATGCCCGGCATGACCAGACGCATTTCCTCGAAGATAGTGAATTCTATATGACGTTCCTTGGCCCGCTGCAGTTCATTGATAAAGAGGGCAACACACTGGCCGTCGTCGGCTGGGAACAAGCCCAAGCGTTGTGGGCTCAGCAGACTGGGCAGAGTTGAGTGGAAAGTCAGTAAAACTACTCATAGCGGTTTGCACTTGAGTGCCTCCTGGGAGCGCGCCCATCTTGGGCGCTTTTCAGGCGGGCGGGACGCCCGCGCTCCCAGCAGAGAGGACACATTCGTTGGGAACGCAACGCGCAGGCGCGGCAGAGCCACGACCGCCCAGCAGGCCCAGGCTCTGCCTGGGCCTGAGAGAACCGTATACTCCCAATTTGTTAGATGTTGTTAGAGCTTAGTAAACTCAGGCATGACCTTTGCCGCAAAAAGCTCAAGCGAGCGCTGCGACTGCTCCTGAGTCAGACTCCCCCAGGCAAATGACAGCACCAGGTAGTTGCAGCCGCTCTGCTCGAAGAAACGGGCAACCTCGTCACGCACCGCGCTCGGTGACCCTACGATAACCGCATCACCTTTGCGGGCAATATCAAGGTCATCAGTAAAGTGCATCGGCGTAGTGCGAAAGTCACGCCACAGCTTCACGAGATTGTGAAAGAACACGCGATACGAAGGCCGGGCTACGGCATCGGCTTCTTTGTCGGTCTCTGCCACATAACAATGCCGGATAGCGCCCATCTTCGGTACGGCGACTTGCGGATTGACATTCTCCAGACTGTTCTTATGTTGCTCGCGAACCTGGCAATACGCCTCTACCGTTGTTTTCAAACCGGGGATGGGGCCACCGGAAACCATGTGCATGCCCCGACGTGCGGCAAAGACCACGCTTTGCGGGGTCGAGACGCCGTACCAGAAGGGTGGATTCGGAGTCTGCTTCGGCGTAAGTTCCATCGGCACGTCAGTGTAGCGATAGTGTTGACCGCGGTATGAGAGTCGCTGCTCTCGTAAGCCGGCCACTAAGATATCGAGCGCCTCCTCGAATATGTCACGCGATTCAATGAACGGGACGCCATGGTACGCCAGCTCGAATGGCGAGACTCCGCGGCCGACGCCGACTTCTAAGCGGCCACCACTCAATTGATCGAGCATGCAAATCTCGGCGATGAGGCGCAACGGGTTGTAGAGCGGCAATAGGTAAACCAGCGGACCGAAGCGAAGACGCCGGGTGCGTTGAGCGACAGCGGAGAGGAAGATGCCAGGCGAAGGCGCCATTCCTAGAGGTGTGGCGTGGTGCTCGGCCAAGTGATAGCCGTAAAACCCAGCCTTGTCCGCAGTCTCCAGGAGCTGCAGCCGTCCTTCATACAAGTGTTCAAGCGGTTCCTCCCGCCGTTCCAGATGGTCAAAAATTCCAAATGCTGTCCTATCCATGTGGCCCCCCCTTTGCGTGTCCCGGTTGTCTATCTTTTTTGCAGAAAAAAGGCCCGGCCATGTCCGCGGTCCGTAGTGTACGGTGCTTGGCTCCCGGTGTCCACTCAGATAAGCACGGTGGCACGCGAGAAAGATTGCGTCGAAGGTCAGGGTTCTATATAGCTCAGGCAGGAAGGGAGAAATGGTGTGAAGTTTCCGAACCTAGTCAGTTTGCGTGTGCTGAGAAAGATTCTCCGATGGGCTGCCGGCGCTCTCGTAGTTTATACACTCGTCGGGTTCCTCGTCGTCCCTCTCGTTCTCAAATCCGTCTTGACCAGCCAGTTGACGGCGAAGTTACATCGCGAGGTCACCATTCAAGAAATCTGGTTCAACCCCTTTATGCTCTCGCTGGAGGTTAACGGATTCTCCATCAAGGACTCTGAGACGGACGAACCGTTCGTGTCGTTCAAAGAACTTTCCATAGATTTTCAAATTGTATCAGTTTTCAAGGAAGGACCGATACTCCGCGATATCCGGCTTAGAACGCCACACGTGACGATCATCCGCAACGAAGATTTGACCTATAACTTTTCCGACCTCTTGCAGGAATTCGCGGCAAAACCAGCGCCGGATGCTCCACCGCCACCTGAGGCAAAACCCTTCCGCTATTCGCTCAACAATATTCGCATTGAAGACGGAAGCCTCAACTTTCAAGACCGACCGAAGCACGCTGAGCACACTGTCCAGGATATCAACATCGGCATCCCGTTTCTGTCGAACCTGTCCTACGAAGTGAACCTCTATGTCCAACCCGCGTTCGCCGCGAAGGTCAACGGCACGCCAATTGTGCTCACCGGGAAAACCAAACCGTTCAGTGACCCGCGCGAGGCGGCGCTTGAGGTGAATATTAATAACGTGGAAATTCCCAAGTATGTGGAATACGCCCCTGCCGAACTGAAATTCAAGGTTCCCTCCGGCAGCCTGGACACCAAGCTCTCTCTGTCCTTCACTCAGTATAAAGACAAGCCGCCGGCATTAATCGTCACCGGCAAGATGGTGATGAATCAACTATCAGTGATTGACCTGAATGAACGCCCACTATTGAGCCTTCCCTTGTTGGACGTGGCTATTGATTCGCTTGATGTCTTTGCCCGGAAAGTGAGCCTGGGGACGATCCTCCTCCAATCCCCGGAGGTTCACCTGTGGCGCGAAAAAACCGGAGTGCTGAACGTAACAACGCTGACCGCGGCAGAGAAGGTGGAGGGCGGTACGGCGAGGGATGAACCGCAGCCTAACCCTCCAGCAGATGCCCGGCCGAATCTCGAAGTGGCCGAGGTCCGGCTCACTGATGGAAAAGTCACTTTCGCGGACGAAGCGACGGAGAAACCGTTTCAGACCACGGTAGAAGCGCTCAACTTGGCGGTTCATCATCTCAGTAACACCCCGACGAAACCCGCAGAGGTTGAAGTCTCTTTGACGACCGCGGCGGGCGAGAGCCTGAAACATACTGGTGAACTCATCCTTGAACCCTTCGCGGTTGCAGGCACGGTCGAACTGCAACGAATTCCGCTGAAATACTATGCTCCGTACTACGAGAAGAACCTGCTGTTCGACGTCGAGGATGGCGTGCTCGATCTCTCCGCCCACTACAAATACGCGCAAGGTGAGGGTGGCGGGCAAACGACGCTTGCAGGGCTAGCGGCAACGCTGAGTTCAGTGCAACTGAAGAGGAGGGGAGAGAAGGCGGAGTTTCTCAAGATTCCCCTTTTTGCGGTCAAGGATACCGCTCTCGACCTCACCAAGCAGACGTTAGTTATCGGGGAGGTATCTAGCCAAAAAGGCGCGGTGATGGTGACCCGCGAGAAAGATGGCACGCTGAACCTGGGAACGCTCTTGCCCCAGACTCCAACGACAGAGACACAGGCGGCATCCTCCCGTACCCATGTCGTGAAAGAGACGCCACCACCCTCCTGGCTTGTGACACTGAAGAAGCTCACGCTAGACGGGTATGCCGTGCGGTTGGAGGATAAAGCGCCGGCGCAGCCAGTCACTCTGGTGGTTGATCCGGTGAGTCTCACCGCTGAGAATTTTTCGACAGCCCAAAGCACTCAGGTGAAAACGTCGCTCCGCCTCACCGTCAACAAGACTGGCACCCTCTCCGTGGATGGGACAGTCAGCCTAAGCCCGCTGTCCGCGAATCTCAAGGTGGATCTCAAGGGGCTAGACCTGGTCTCCTTACAACCGTATTTCGCCGACAAAATAAAGATCACGGTCACCAGTGGTGCTGTTTCGGCGAATGGCAATTTGGCACTGAACGCCACCCCAGGGAACGACGTAAAAGTGGCGTTTACCGGCCAGGCGTCTCTCACGAAGTTCACCACGGTCGAGAAAGCGAGCGCGGAAGACTTTCTGAAATGGAAGTCCCTCTACCTGAACGGGATCAATGCCAATACTGGTCCGCCGTTCCGCTTGGAAATCGGCGAAGTCGCCTTGGCAGACTTTTACTCGCGGCTGATCATTAACCCTGATACGACCCTGAACGTCCAAGGGATCGTCGCCAGCGAACCGAAAGCGTCCGTGAAGGTTGCGGCCAAGGAAAACTCGGGAAGCGCGACGGGTGCGCAGAAACCTGGGGAAGCTGCTCTGATTAAGATTGCCAAGGTCACCTTGCAGGGGGGGAACATCAAGTTCTCTGACCACTTCATCAAGCCGAATTACTCGGCGAATCTCGTCCAGGTCGGCGGGAGAATTTCGGGTCTTGCGTCTGAGCCTGACAAACAGGCGGACGTTGATTTACGCGGCCGGCTGGAAAACTCGGCTCCGCTGGAAATCTCCGGCAAACTCAACCCCTTTGGCAAAGACCTGTACGTGGATCTTAGCGTCGATTTCAAAGACATCGATCTCAGCCCCATGACGCCGTACGCCGGGAAGTACGCAGGGTACACCATAGCGAAAGGCAAGTTATCGCTGAACCTCAAATATCTCATCGAGAACCGGAAACTCAGCGCGCAAAATAAAGTCATCATTGATCAGTTCACTTTTGGCGAACAGACTAACAGTCCTGACGCAACCAAGCTGCCGGTCCGACTAGCAGTCTCGTTGCTGAAGGATAGGAATGGGGCGATCACGCTCGACTTTCCGATGGCCGGCTCTCTGGATGATCCCCAGTTTAGTGTCTGGGGAGTGATCGTTCAGCTCATCACTAACATTCTCGCCAAGGCCGCGACCGCACCGTTCGCTCTGCTTGGCGCTGTCTTCGGCGAAGGTGGAGAAACGTCGAATTCTCTGGAGTTCGACTACGGCAGAGCCAATTTAGAGAGCGCGGCGGAAGGAAAGTTGAAAACCCTGGCTACTGCGCTCGTCGATCGGCCCAGTCTCAAGCTGGAGATTTCTGGGTACGTGGATACGGATAAGGATGTGGAAGGGTTGAGGCAATACCGCTTCGAGCGCAAGCTGAAAGCCCAGAAATTGAACGAGACAATGAAAAAAAGTGAAGCCGAGGTTTCCCTGGACGACCTGAAGATCGAACCAGACGAATATTCCAAGTACCTTGCTCTAGCCTACAAGAAGGAAACGTTCCCGAAACCCCGCAATGTCATTGGGTTAGCAAAAGATCTCCCAGACCCCGAAATGGAAAAACTCATGCTCACGCACATCGAGGTCGCCGAGGCTGATCTCGAAGAACTTGCCGAGCAGCGCGTGAAGACGGTGGAAGACTATCTCTTGCAGACTGGGCAGGTGGAAGCCGAGAGGGTGTTTCTCGTCAAACCGAAAACCCTGGGCCCGGAGAAGAAAGACGGCGTAAAAGACAGCCGTGTCGATTTTGTCATTCAGTGATATTCCTCCGGCGGCACGGATACCTGCCTCACCATCGCCTCAGGGTTGAGGTTAAGGAACGCTTCAGGGCTACGGATCATTGACGGTCACGGCAGTCACATACAGCATGTGATCCCCAACGTAAAGCCGGCCCTCCAGGATGAAGGGTTTCCCTGCTATATCGGATTGCTGCAATGGAGCGAGGAGCTCCTGAGGGCCAACCAGGCGCAGGTGGGGCGGAAACAGGTCCTTGAGCAAACCCCAGCCGCTGTGAGTATTTGCTGTCAAGGCCTTGATTTCACGGATGCGCAGCTTCCATTTCTGGGCTTTGACTTGCACCGAGAGCGTTTGCAGATTACTGCGCTGGGGATCGTCCACTGACGCAAAAGCGCCGATGATTCGTACCAGCGGCGGCTGCTTGAAGTGTGGTATACCGCCAACTTGAGCAAAAGCCCAGGAAAGAGGAGGCAAGAGAAAAACCAACGCCAGAGCGAAGGGAAGAAGACGCGGCTTGCACCTCGACAAACTTAGCGCGAGTCCCACTTGACTGTGTCCTTGTCGACCATGCGCCCATAGGTCCCCTCTCCCCTTGTGGGGGAAGGAACCCACAAACGATGAGTAAACGGGTCGCAGCGAAGTGAGAGCTGCTATAGGACGAACGGAATCCACATTGCAGTCATCAAAGATCCTCCGTTCGTCTTAGACTTGCCACAGCCCATCTCTCAGACTTTGGCGTTTTTAGACTTCGGACTTCGGACCGCGGACTTCGGACTTTTTATTCTCTTCCCTGAGTCTCAGCCAGCATATACTTGCCATCGCGCAGCTCGACCCACTGGCCACGGCCGGTCGTCTGGCCTTCGACATCGAGGCTCGAGCGGATCACTGTCAGTTCTTCTTCAGTCGGCGGGTCTAAGGTTTTGAGCTGCGGTGCCATCTTCGGAGTGAACGACATCTCAGCCAGAACCATATCGACTGTGACAAACGGTGAAACCGCCATGGGCATCAGCTCGCAGGATTTTTCTTCGTAGCCAAACATTGCCCACGGTGTCACCACCCGCCAGGGTCCGGTCCCCGCCGGTAGCCCGGCCGCTTCGCGTGCCCCCGGGCCTTCGAGAAAACCCGGGGAAGAGATAAAATCGACGCGCTCGACGAACTTGCGCTTTTGTTGGTCAGTCAGCAAAATCGTGCGCCAACACTGCGCCGCAATAGTGTCTGCCCCGCCCGGCCCGCCGAAGCGGCGGCCACGCCCTCCTGCGTAAGGACCAAGCACGGTGGAATTAACGTTGCCAAATTTATCAACCTGTAAGGTATTGAGAATACCGATGTCGACGTACCCGAGCTGGGCGAAATTACCCGCGGTATTCATCGTGCCCCATTGCAGCGCGCGGTATCCTGCCCGCGAGGCCACCATAGTCATCAGCGGATCCCACGGCAGCAGCGCCTTGGGCGATACCACCCCATCTTCCGTAAGGTACTGCACCCCCGGGGTGTACAGCCGTTGGGCCAAGAGGATGGTGTAGAGGGGTTCGCCTCCGCCGCCCACCCAGTAACTCTTGTTTTCCTCGATCATGCGAGCTGTCGTACAGATCAAATGCTCGCGTTCTGCAAAATGTGTGGCTGGGGTCATACGCTATAGCCCTCCCTGATAGTTTCGCGGCGTTGCAACTCTTGCAGCTTTTTCCAGCCGACTCGCTTCTCCAGCATCTCTTCGTGCGAACTGACACTATAGACCCATTTTTCCAAATACGCTTTGAGGTTGCCCTGCATCATCCCGCCAAAACATTCAACCACGTGCGCCGGGTCCGAGGCGTACCGTCCCTGCACCGTGCCGGGGTAGGCGCCAAAAGGGGCGTGCACGACGGCATCGACGACAAAATGGGGAATCGACGTGCGGGCGGGGTCGCGCCGGAATTCGTCAGTCTCAATGATCTCCTCAGTCGAGAGAATCACCTTTTTCGAGGCCAGGGCGCACTCCACGTGGGCAATCCCCGTGCCGAATACCCGCGCGTTGCCGTAGATATCGGCCTGGTGCACGTGAATGATCGAGACGTCAGGATTCAGCGCCGGCAGCAACACGACCGGTTTGCCGGAAAAAGGATCCTTCACCAGCTTCGCGCCAGAATTGGGAAAGCCGTCAGTGCCACCAAACGAGCGGACGCCAATGAAGGGGAGGCCCTGCGCGCCGGCTTGCAGGCGGTAGGTCAGCACCACGTTCGAGTATTCGTAAGTCTGCAACCGGCCCTCAGCCACTGCCTTGGACAGCCAGGGGCCAAATCCGACGAAGCCAATGTCCAGCTTGCTTGCGCACCCGCCCTCAACTAACAGCGCTGCCGCGACATAGGTAAACTTACCGCAGACCCACAAATCCTTTTTGCCCTGGCGGATGACCTCACGGATGAGCGAACTCGGGCCCCGCGCAAAATAGTTGCAGTCGTAGGCGAAATAGTCACCATCAGAGACCAACCGTGTGATCGCCTCCTGTTCACCCATGAGTTTATTGACCAAGGTGCGAGGCTTATGGTCCCGTACCCAAGCCCGGAACCCGTCCGGGTCAGGCCTGAGGTAATCGCCTTTCCCTTCTGCTAAAATTTCCATTCTGGGCCTCCTCGAGCAGTCTCGCGTCTTGATACCACAGGCGGTAGCCCTGTTCAATTCAGCGCCTTCTGAGGGGTTGCAATGACGAGTACTTTCCTTTATCCATTTTTCTTTGAAATTTAATACTGCTCTAGTGCTGAGAGGGACCTGGAGGATGAGGATTCTCGTATTCGTATTGCTATTCGGTCTTCCTATCGTGGGCTACGCTGATGAACAGATGACTGTAGCCGACCACCTATTACCTTTGGAAAATTTTGAGGAATATCCTCCTGCCTCATTTCCGAAACAGTGGAAAGTGCGGGGGGATGAGGCTGAGGCGCGGGTGGTGTACCAGGTTGCAGAAGAAAACGGAAACCATTTCTTGCACGCGCGAGCTGAAAAAACTGATGTACAAATTGGCCTAACGCACGCGTGCCAGCCGAAAGACTTTCCCCTGTTGCGCTGGCGTTGGCGGGTTGACCAGTTGCCACCTGGCGGCAATGAGAAAAACGTCAAGACCAACGATTCAGCGGCCGCGGTTTATGTTGTTTTTGACAACCGGCTGATGCCGCGGGTGATTAAATATACGTGGAGTGCCACGCTGCCGGTCGGGGCCCAGCTTGATAGTCCGGTGTACTGGCGCGCGAAGGTCATCGTGCTGGAGAGTGGCGCGGCAGGACTCAAGCAGTGGCGACAAGAGACCGCGAACTTCTATCAAGATTACAAAAATTTATTTGGTGCTGAGCCCGGTGAGGTGCAAGGGATCGCCGTGTTGACCGATGCTGACGCCACCGCTAGTGTGGCCGAGGCCGATTACGATGACTTTGCGCTCGTCCCTAAGGGAGTCCTGCCGGCTGAAGAGGCAGAGACGACCACCGCCCGCCTCTCGTCCACTCGCACTGAAGGCCAGTAAAAGGAGACACAGCAATGGCGCTGTCACAGACTGAGATTCAAGGCAAACTGCGTAGCCTCCCGGGTTGGGAGCTGACCAAGACCAAGGCTATACAGAAGAAGTTCACCTTTGGCAACTTTAAGGAAGCCCTGGCCTTCGTCAATCAGGTAGGCGAACTCGCCGAGAAGTCCGATCACCATCCGGATATTACCCTTAACTATAACAAAGTAACCTTGAACCTTTCGACTCATAGTGCCGGTGGTCTGACCACCAAGGATTTCGATCTGGCCGGGCATGTTGAGAAAATCGGCAAGGCGGAATAGCACGTAAAACGTAAAGCGTAAAACGTAAGAGGCGGCCAGAAAACTACTGGTTATTTTTTCGTTTTACGTTTTCTCCTTTGCTCCTCAGTACGTTTTACTCCTCATGTCCTTGCCCCTCCCTCTTTGCAGCCTTGTCTGCGCTTTGCGGTTGTCAGTCGCACGGTTACCTCAGACTTGATGTCAGTGCTCTCCGGCAAAGGAGCAAGTATGGCGAATGTAGAGATTTATAGCAAAGAATGGTGTCCGTACTGCGCCAAAGCGAAAGCGCTGTTAAAGTCCAAAGATCTCTCGTACCGAGAAATCAATGTCACTGCAGATGAAGCCCTGCAACAAGAAATGGTGACACGCTCGGGACGGCGTACTGTCCCACAAATCTTTCTCGATGGGGAATCTCTCGGTGGATATGACGACTTGGCTAATCTCAACGCCACTGGTGAACTCGATCGGCGACTCGGTATCAAGCAGACTATCGACCTGACCAAAGTCTATGACGTTGCAGTCATCGGCGCTGGACCGGCCGGGTTGGCGGCGGCGATCTACGCCGTGCGCAAGAATCTGTCCACCGTTCTCATTGCTTTCGACCTCGGCGGACAATTGGGGACCACCTACGAGGTGGCCAACTATCCAGGTTTCCAACTCGTGACCGGGCCAGATTTGGTGCAGAAGTTTTTCGCGCATGTCGAGCAGTACGGGGTGGAAAAGCTCATCGGTGAAAAAGTTACGGCGGTGGCAATTGAGGGACGGTGTAAGGTGCTCAAGACTGCTTCCGGACGGGAGATCCGGGCGAAGACCGTCATTATCACCACTGGCGCGCAAAAACGTAAGCTGAATATTCCGGGGGAAAAAGAATTAGCCGGGAAAGGAGTAGTGTACTGCTCAACCTGTGACGGACCACTGTTTAAGGGTCTGACGATCGCCATCATTGGCGGCGGCAACTCTGCTCTGGAGGCGGCTCTTGAGATGGATGGCGTAGCCCAGAAAGTCTATCTTGTTTCGCGGGGAGAATGGACGGGCGATGAGATTCTTCAGGACAAAGTGGTTACGGCACGGCGAGTTGAGGTGCTCAAACAGCATCAACCTGTCGAGATCCATGGCAAGGAACAAGTCGCAGGGCTGACAATCAAAGACCTGCGGACCGAGGTCACCCGCCGGTTGGAGGTGCAGGGAGTGTTCATCGAAATCGGCCTCTTTCCGCAGACTGACTTTGTCCTTGATTTGCTCAAAACCAACGAGCAGGGAGAGATTCAGGTAGACCGCCACGGACAGACTGGAGTGCGGGGAATTTTTGCCGCGGGCGATGCGACTGACAGCCATGACAAACAGATTATCATTGCGGCGGGTGAGGGTGCGAAGGCTGCCCTGGCCGCGTTCGAATATCTGGTGAAGCAGGTCTAAGCCAAGGCTGGGTGCGCCGTCTTGCATGGGCTAGTCTCGATGCGATAGAGTCGCCACGGTCTGATGACAAAGGAGGACACTGCATGCAGGGACTTGAAGGTGTCAAAGTGCTCGAACTGGGGAATATGGTATCGGCGGCGTACGCGACCAAGCTCATGGCTGATCTCGGCGCGGATGTGATTAAAGTTGAAGACCCGGCCGGTGATCAAGCACGCCAGCGTGGCCCTTTTCCGGGTGGAATTGTCGATGCAGAAAAGAGTGGGCTCTTTCTCTATCTGAATACCAACAAGCGCGGTATCACCCTGGACCTGCGCCACGAGCCGGAAAATCTTTCTCGCCTCGTGGCGTGGGCCGATCTGCTTATCCATAATTATCCTCCCCTGCAAATGGCTGAGTTGGGGATCGACTACAACCGGTTTCGTCAGCTCAATCCGCGGCTGGTCATGTGCTCCATTACTCCTTTTGGGCTAACTGGACCCTACAAGGACTACAAAGCCTATGAGCTGACCCTCACGAATGGTGGTGGGTGGGCGTGGTTGAGCCCTGGGGCTTCGGATCGGTCAGATTCACCGCCTTTGAAAGCTTTTGGAC
>JACQEL010000384.1 GCA_016200595.1 Deltaproteobacteria bacterium | reverse complement strand
GAGGCGAGCAGGCGGTCACGGTAGTCTTGGAACGAGAAGTCACCGCGCCGGCAGGAGTAGACCAGATACAGAGCCGCACTCCTGCCGTACCGCAACGCGTAGGAAATACCTTCCCCGAACGTAGGTTCCACTCCGGCCGCGTCGCCAACCAGCAGAATGTTGGGCTGGGCATACACACCCTCGCGGGCGAACCAGCGCTCCGGATGACTCGACCAGGTAAAGGGGACCTGGAGACATTCCCTTGCCTGCAGGGCCTCGGCGAAGACCTTATGCAGTTTCGCCAGCGGGCGGGCAGGACATACACGGCTATCAAAGATGCCATAGTTGAAAGAGGGAATCCCCGCGTCCAGACAGGGAAAATCCCAGATGTAGCCCTGGAGACCTGCGGCGACCGAGGTGAAATCGAAAACCACCGTGCCAGAGGAAAACTGCGGCAGATTCCGCGGTGAAGTCGGCGTCAGAATCTCCAGGAGCCGAGAAATCCGCGGCGTTTCTCGAAGGTTCATCGCCCGACGCACAGAGCTGAGAGCCCCGTCCGCGCCGACCAATGCTCGCACCCGATACCGTCCACGGCTAGTCTCCACGCATACGGCCTCACCGCTTCTCTCGAAGCGCTGAAAAGCCTCATCCTCGTGGAGCGTGAGCCCGCGTTCCACCGCGGCGCGCGCGAGGGCCTGATCGAACTGGGAGCGCCGCACGACGCGGAACGCGTGGGGATCACTCCAGCGGAGTCGGTGAGGACCAAACACGTAGTCAACGTGCTGGATCAAAACCGCGGGGACCTGAAGATCGACACCAAGATCGTGCAAGACCTGATCTGCCTGTGGAATAATACCGCCACCGCAGAGTTTGTCGCGTGGATAAACGGCCTTCTCGATCAGCAGCGTTCGTGCCGCCAGTCCAGGATCCTCACGCTGGAGATGGAGCCAAGTCGAGAGGCCAGCAGGCCCGCCTCCGACAATGAGAATGTCAAACTCTCGAGATTCTATGGCTTTCTCCTCGGGCGTCAATCTATACGTCAGCAGAGGAAAATGGAAGGAAGACTGGCTGCTTTCTCCTACTCCGTGAGCAAATTCGTGAGCCTTGCTCTCACCTCCCGTTCCTTCCGGTGCATACGAATCGCTTCGCTCCGCGAGGTTTCATGATCGTAGCCAAGCAAATGCAAAATGCCGTGGATCAGCAGAGTCTGGAGTTCTTCGCGTAGGGAATGGCCCCGTCGCTGTGCCTGGCGAGCCGCGGTTGCGACGGAGATTACCACATCGCCTAAGAGAGACGGCTGGAGCGCATCGGCGAGCGGAAAAGACAGCACGTCAGTCGGTTTGTCTTTCCCGCGATACTGACGGTTCAGGTTGTGGATCTCGGGGTCCGTCACTAGGGCCAGGCTGAGTTCCACCTGCGTCTGATCCAGATGATGCAGCACTCTCTGCGTCCACTGCCGGAGCTCGGCTCGGCTCACCCCGGGAACTCTGCCAGAGATGCCGATCATCATACCGGGCCTGCGCCCGGTTGCGGCGGAATTCCCGTTTTTCTTGCTCGGCCCGCTCTTTCTCTTCTTGCGCTCGCTCATAAGCGGTGATGATGTTCTGCACCAGACGGTGGCGCACGACGTCCTTTTCACTGAAAAATACAAACTTGATGTCTTCAATATCCCGCAGGATCTGCCGCGCCTCTTTGAGCCCGGAGCGTGTGCCGGTAGGAAGATCAATTTGCGTAATGTCGCCCGTGATTACTGCCTTGGACCCATACCCCAAGCGGGTGAGGAACATCTTCATCTGTTCCGTGGTAGTGTTTTGCGCCTCATCGAGAATGACAAACGAGTCGTTCAGCGTGCGGCCACGCATAAATGCCAGCGGCGCAACTTCGATGGTTCCTCGCTCCATCATCTTACTGGCGCGGTCGAAGTCGACCATGTCGTGCAAGGCGTCGTACAACGGGCGCAGATAGGGATTGATCTTCTCGGCCAGATCGCCCGGGAGAAAGCCGAGCTTCTCACCCGCTTCCACAGCCGGGCGAGTCAACACCACGCGGCTCACTTTATGTTTCATCAACTCGGCCACTGCCATAGCCATGCCCAGATAGGTCTTGCCCGTACCAGCCGGTCCGATGCCGAAGACGATGTCATAATGACGAATGGCATCAATGTACGCCTTTTGTACGAGACTCTTGGGCGTGATCGTGCGGCGGTGGGCTGAGATGTAGACGGTATCAAGAAAGATATCGCGCAGGTTGGCAGAACGATCGCGGCTGAGGATGCGAATGGCATAGTCAACATCGCTGGCGTAGACCGGATAACCGTTCTGCAGGAGTCCATAGAGCTGGGTGGCAACCTTACCGGCCAGCGCCCGTTGCTCCTCGTCTCCGGTGATGAGGAGTGAGGTGCCTGAGGCGGCGATCTTTACTCCCAAGGCCCTCTCGATGCCATGCAGGTGCTCGTCCTGGTGACCCAACAGGTCATGGAAGAAACGATGATTCTCGAATTGTAAGCGGGAGGTCTCCCCGTTCGTTTGGTTCAAGTTTGGCGCTACCCTCCGGTTACTGACCTTTTTCGATTAGTTCATACACTTTTTGTAATGCTTCATCCAGGCGTGCCGGGTCCTTCCCGCCGGCTTGGGCGAAATCCGGCCGTCCGCCGCCGCCACCGCCTACCAGCGGGGCAATCTGCTTGAGGATATTGCCGGCGTGATAGTGTGTCGTGGCTTCCTTACTGACGGCGGCCAAGAGCACAACTCGCCCCTCTTGAATCGTTCCCAACACGATGACTGCCGGCTGCAGCTTGTCACGCAACCGGTCAGCTAGTTCGCGCAGCCCCTTGTCATCAACGCCTTCGACCCGACTGGCGACTACACTAATACCATTGGCTCTGCGCGCCTGAGAAAAGATATCATCACTCTGTGAACTGACGCGAGCGCTTTGGGATTGGGCTAACTTCTTTTCCAACTCGCGCTTCTCGGCCAGGAGTTTTTCCAATTTCTCAGCCGCATCCTCTTCTGCTCCCTTGAGAATGCTACTGACTTCCTTCAAGATTTGCTCACGCTGGCGTACCCATGCTAAAGCTCCTTCACCGGTGGTCGCCTCGATCCGCCGTACTCCAGAAGCGACTCCGGCCTCGGCCTTCAGCTTGAACAGGCCAATGTCACCAGTGCGGCTCACATGCGTTCCTCCGCACAGCTCGGTAGAGAAGCTTCCCATGCGCAACACCCGCACGCGCTCACCGTACTTCTCGCCAAAGAAGGCTAAGGCACCACTTTTGAGCGCGTCAGTCAGTGACATTTCTTCGGTGGTGACTTCAGCGTTCTCGCGAATGTGCACATTGACTAAATCCTCAATGCGCTCAAGTGCCTCATCCTTGACAGGACTGGTATGGGTGAAATCAAACCGTAATCGGTCCGGGGCAACCAACGATCCGGCCTGGCGCACATGGGCGCCTAAAATTTCCCGCAGAGCTGCGTGCAAGATATGGGTGGCTGAGTGATTGAGACGGGTAGCTTCCCGCCGCTCGGCGTCAATAGTGAGTCGAACTCGATCCCCCACTTGGATCGCACCGCGGACCACTCGGCCGCGATGGACGACCACAGCTGCCTGCGGTTTTTGCGTATCGAAGATGTCTACTAAATCTCCACGCGGAGTCTCGAGCCTGCCGACATCGCCGACCTGGCCACCTGATTCGCCATAGAAAGGAGTCTCGGCCGTGATGATTTCGACTTCCTCACCTTCACGTACAGGACCCGTGCGGGTCTCTCCCTTGACTAGCGTAGCGAGAATCTCAGATTCCCACTCGACAATACGATCGCCCACAAAGCGAGAGCGCAGATCGGTTAAGCCAGTGTTGATATACACCGTACTCTTTTGCCCATCGCGCGCACGGGTGCGTTGTTCTTCCATCGCCCGCTCGAACCCGGTGCGATCCAGGCTGAGCCCTTCAGACGAGAGGAAATCTTCGGTCAGATCAAGCGGAAAGCCGTAGGTATCGTACAGCCGGAAGGCAACGTCCCCGACCAAGGTGGTAGTGTTACTCTGGCGCAAAGTTCTGATTTCCTGCTCTAGCAAAGCCAGCCCCTTCCCCAGAGTCTCAGCGAAGCGTTCCTCCTCGTTGCGTACGACCTCGGTGAGATAATCTTTGCGCTCGATCAGCTCAGGGTAGGCTGAGCCCATGAGATGGACCACGCTTTCAGTTACACGCGAGAAGAATGGACCGGCAAAACCGAGCAGTTGGCCATGGCGCAGCGCCCGGCGCATGATGCGGCGCAGCACATACCCTCGCCCTTCGTTGGTCGGGACCACGCCATCAGTGATGACAAAAGCCGAGGCCCGTGCATGGTCCGCAATCACCCGAAACGAAATGTCCTGCTCCGCATCGTCTCCATAGCGTTTCCCGCTCAACTCTTCAGTGGCGCGAATCACATCACGCAGCAGGTCCGTGTCATAATTGCCGCGCACTCCCTGTAACACTGCAGTGACGCGCTCTAGTCCCATACCGGTATCTACGTGCTTGGCTGGCAGTTCGGCGAGCGACCGGTCCGGGTTACGATTGTACTGAATGAAGACCAGATTCCACAATTCGATATAGCGTGGACAGCCGCCATTGACCTGGCACACGTGGCCGGGTGTGTTCTCGTACTCGCACGAACCAGGGCCGCGATCGATGTGAATCTCCGAGCAAGGACCGCAGGGTCCGGTCTCACCCATTTCCCAGAAGTTATCTTTTTCACCGCAGCGCAGGATTTGCCCGGGGTCGATATCGGTCTGCTTACGCCACCACTCATCGGCTTCGTCGTCGGTAGTGTACACTGTCGCCCACAGTTTATCTTTGGGCAAATGCCAGACGTTGGTGAGCAATTCCCAGGCCCAGTGGATTGCTTCTTTCTTATAGTAGTCGCCGAACGACCAGTTGCCGAGCATCTCAAAGAAGGTGTGATGATACGTGTCTCTCCCGACTTCTTCGAGGTCGTTATGCTTACCGGACACGCGCAGACATTTTTGCGAGTCTACGACTCGCGGCTGTGTCGGTCGCTCGATGCCGAGGAAAATATTCTTGAACGGCACCATGCCGGCGTTGGTAAAGAGCAGGGTCGGGTCACTAGCCGGAATCAGGGACGCGCTGGGCACGATCTGATGGCCGCGTTCGGCAAAAAACCGCAGGAAACTGTCACGAATTTCTTTCCCGGTCATCAACAGTGTTCTCTCTTTATGGCTCAGATGTCTTCTGCTGAGCTCCCGAGCAGACTCTCCACCACTTCTTGAGAGTACCCTCGACGCAGCAGCAACCGAAACGCCCGAGCGTGGATCTGGGCTTGTTTTAGCGCGTCCGTGGAGAAACGGCTAGCCAGGAGGCGCCGGGCTGAGTCAAGATCCTGGTTTTCCGCGCTCGCCTCCAGGGTTTGCTCGACGGTCGCAGGAGCAAGTCCCTTTTGACCGAGCTTCGCTTTGATCCCTTCAGCACCAAATCCACGCGCTCGTAAACGCTCAGCTTGCTCAGCCGCCAGGCGTTCATCGTCGAGGTAGCCTTGGGTCTTGAGACGTGCGACCGTGCGCGTCACCGCTATAGCGGTGAAACCTTTCGCCAGTAGTTTGTCGGCTAACTCCTGTTCGCTATGGGCACGTCGAGCGAGCAGGCGATAGGCGTAATCGAGAGGAGTGAGGGAAAATTGCGGATTGCGGATTGCGGATTGCGGACTTTTCATGCCGGTATTTCAACCTTCAAGGACGCTGAGGCATTGCGCACTACGCAGGTCGTGAGACAGGTGTTGCCGGACTTTGGCTGGCAGTTCGGTGCCGAGGAGGTCCTGGGCCAGGCAGAGACCCAGAAGAAGCGTATGCTTGCTTCCCCCGGTCTGGGCTTGCTGTAAGAGCGGGCGTCATCAAGGCGTGTCCGCGCCGCACAGAGCAACAGTTCCACTTCCGGGCGTCGTGCTGCTCCGGTAGGCAGGGCTGCGAGCATAGAGGATTTGGTCATAGGCTTCCTGATCAACACCTGACGAACCACCAGCAATGCCCCCTTTTCTACTCCATCCACCTTCAGACAATCAAGAGGTGAGCAACGGGATTCCCTTCTCCTCCCCTTTTTGTCAGAATGAATCCTCTTTAAGGGGAGTAGTTCTGCATGCCGCATATCATCGGCACGGCCGGCCATATCGATCACGGCAAGACCTCGCTTATCAAGGCGCTCACTGGTCAGGATACTGACCGTCTGAAAGAAGAGCAGGAGCGCGGCATCTCGATTGATTTGGGGTTCGCCTACCTGGACCTGCCTAACGGCGAGCGCGCTGGGATTGTGGACGTTCCTGGCCACGAACGTTTTATCCGCAATATGCTCGCCGGTGCGCACGGGATCGACTTGGTGCTCTTTACCATTGCCGCGGATGACGGGGTCATGCCGCAGAGCGAAGAGCATCTCGACTTCCTCCACCTCCTTGGCGTGCAGAAAGGTATCTTCGCCATTACCAAAGCTGATCTGGTGGAGCCAGCGCGCTTGGCCGAAGTGCAGGAAGAAATCGAGATCCTGACGCTTGATACGACCTTAGAAGGCGCGCCGATCATTCCGGTTTCCTCGGTCACTGGCTTAGGGCTAGAGCGGTTGCGCCAGGAGATTGCCGCCCAACTGCAGTCCTACGAGCGCCCTCCGCTGCCAGGCTATTTTCGCCTGCCCGTCGACCGGGCCTTTGTAATGAAGGGCCAGGGTGTCGTGGTCACTGGCACGGCCATTGCCGGGACGATCAAAGAAGGAGATTCGGTGCGGGTGTTGCCTGGGGGCGAGGAGACGCGGGTCCGCTCGCTGCAGGTACATGGCCAGGCTCTGCCTGTGGCTAAATGGGGGCAGCGGGTGGCGCTGAACCTGGCGGGTCTGGAGAAAAGCGCTATCGCCCGCGGTCATATGATTTGTCATCCGAAAATCACGCTGACGACCGAGCGTCTTGACGCTTTTGTCGAAATCCGGCCGGGCGCGCGCCGGGAGGTCGAGAACCACGAGCGTGTGCGCGTCCATATTGGCACTGCTGAAGTTATTGGCAAAATCATTATTCTGGATGGACGTGAAGTCTTACCTCCACGCTCAACCGCTTTTTGCCAGATCGTCTTCGAAGAGCCGGTCGTCGCGCTGCGTGGGGATCGATTCATCTTGCGTAATCAAACTGCCCAAGGCACGCTCGGCGGCGGAGAAGTGATCCACCCCTTTGCTCAGCGCCACCGGCGCTCCGAAGAAGGAGTGTGCGAGCGGCTGACTGCTTTACGAACGACGGATCTGCTCCAGGCCTGTCGTGCATACCTCGAAGCCCAGAGCGACTTTGCGGCCTCGCTAGAAGAGATCTATCAGGGGGTGAATGCGCGCGAGGAGGAAGTCGCACCCCTCCTCACCCAAGAGCAAATGGCGACGCCTCACTGCCGAAGTGAGCAAGACTCTGACTGCCTTTCACCAGCTCACTCCTCTTGCCCGCGGCATGGAGATGGAGTCAGTCCGCAGCCAGTTGTCGTTCTCCTTCTCGCCCAAAATCTTTCGCGCGGTGACCGAGCAATTGGTCGCCGAAGGTGTGGCTATACGTGAAGACAGTACCTTGCGACTGCCTTCACACAATGTCACTCTCAACGAGAGTGAGCAGGGAACCGCCACCCGCCTGGAACGTTTGCTGCAAGACGGTGGTTTTACTCCACCGGAAATGAAGGAACTTGAAGAGCGGCTGCACGTGCCGCGCAAGCTGCTCGCCGATCTGCTCGGCGTCTTGGAATCGCGGGGGAAAGTGGTCAAGGTCACCACTGAGCTGTATTTCAGTAGCACGGCTTTGGAAAAAGCGAAAACCGCTCTCACCACTCATCTCGCGACCCAGGCAGAAATCTCCGCCGCAGCGTTTCGTGACCTGTTGGCTATTAGCCGCAAGACCGCTATTCCACTGCTCGAGTATTTTGACCGCACTGGACTGACGTTGCGAGTCGGCGATGTGCGTAAACTACGAAGAAAGTGAAAAGTGAAGAGTGAAAAGTGAAGAATTGAAAAGGCAGAGCAGAAACTCTTAACTCTTAATTCTTAACTCTTCACTCTCCGTAAGGAGTACTATGAGTCAACCAGAGCAAACGCCGAGGGACCAGCGTGCGCGTATCCGCTTGACCGAGAAGGTCAAGGCGGCGGGGTGAGCGGGCAAGCTGGGTCCGGCGGACCTGGCACTCGTGCTCAGCTCACTACCTCGTGCTCGTCATCCTGATTTGATTGTCGGCATCGAGACTTCGGATGATGCCGGGGTGTTTCGTTTGCGGGAAGACCTGGCCATCGTCAACACGGTGGATTTTTTCACACCAGTGGTTGATGATCCCTATACTTATGGTCAGATCTCGGCGGCTAACTCTCTGAGCGATGTGTATGCGATGGGCGGAGAGCCGAAAACTGCCATGAATATTGTCTGTTTCCCGCAGAGTGGCCTCGACAAAGAGATCCTGACTGAGATTTTACGCGGCGGAGTGGATAAAGCCACCGAAGCCGGGGTAGTGATCGTGGGCGGGCACTCGGTGGCAGACGATGAAATCAAGTACGGCATGGCTGTCACCGGGGTGATTGATCCACGCCGCGTCGTCCGTAATGTCGGCGCGCAGGTCGGCGATGTGGTGGTTCTCACTAAACCGTTGGGAACCGGTATTCTCACGACCGCTCTGAAAAGAGCCCATCTGCGCGAAGAGGAATACACAGCGGCGGTGACCTCTATGGCGACCCTCAATGACAAGGCCGCACGGGCCATGTTACGTCATAGTGTCCACGCGGCTACGGACATCACTGGCTTCAGCCTCATGGGGCATGCGTGCGAGATGGCAATGGGAAGTGGGGTAACGTTGCATCTGCACGCGTCTGCTCTGCCGTTACTTCCTGGGGTTCTGCGTCTAGCCCTGGAGGGATACATCACCGGCGGCTGCAAGCGTAACCGCGACTATTTGGCAGATAAAGTGCAAGCCTCCTCCTCAGTCCCCCAGGATTTCAACGAGGTGGCCTTTGATCCCCAGACCTCAGGAGGGCTGCTCATCGCCGTGCCTGAACGCGAGGCTCAGGCTTTGGTCCGCGACCTTCTCGTAGAAGGAACTCTCGCGGCTGCTGTGATTGGAGAGGTTCTGCCTCGAGAGGAAGTGTGGGTAGAGTTACGGTAAAGAGGCCTATACCCCCAAGGGAAAAACATTATCCCTTTTGACCTCGGTTCCAGGCAGAGCCTGGAACCGAACATCATGGCAGAGCCATGACAACAGGGCATTCCCAGGCTCTGCCTGGGAACGAGAAAACTTCGGGTACCAAGTCATTGCGAGCGGCGCGAAGCAATCTTTGCGTGTAGGAGAGATTGCTTCGTCGCCGGAGTTTATCCTGAGCGTAGTCGAAGGGGCTCCTCGCAATGGACACCTGCCTCCGGTTTGCAGACACGCGCTAAGGATGCCCACCGGTCGCGGGCAAGAGCACTCCGCCAGATTGCTGGTCCGGCGGTGGCGCGAGAGAAGGACGGTCGAGTTGCTTCTGCCACTGACGCGGGACTTTGTGTTCTTGGAGAAAGTCGCGAAAACGATCGCGCTCGTTCAGCGACCGGTTGGCGATCTCGGTATCATCACGCACGACATGAGGGGTGAGAAAGATCAATAAGTTGATCTTGCTGGTTTTGTCATCGTCGGTGCGAAAGAAATTTCCTATCACTGGCAAGTCACCAAGATAAGGCACGGTCTCGCGCTGCCGTGTCGTATTATCGGAGATCAGGCCACCGATCACCACAGTCTGGGCGTCCTTGACGACGACCGTGGTACTGGCTGAACGGACCGAGGTGGTGGGTCCCACCAGGTTGGGATTTCCCACACTCGCCAGAGTCGGGACGATGGCCGAAACCTCTTCGTAAATATCGAGACGAACCGAGTTGCCCTCGGAGATCTGCGGGGTGAGCCGTAGCGTGATCCCGACATCTTGGCGCTCCACGGTGGCAAACAGATTGTTCAGGTTAGACGCGTCGCTTGCTCGGCTAGCAAGAAAGGGGACATTTTGCCCAACGAGGATTTCGGCTTCCTGGTTATCAGTGGTGAGGAGCGTAGGAGAGGAGAGAACATTGATATCATTGCTCGTCTGCGCCGCGCGTAACAGCGCCACTTGCGCCGGTATCTTGGTGCCGTCGGGCAACTCTATCGTCTTGTTACTGGCCGCGGCGAGTAACAAACCGGACAGGCTTGCCGGGTCCGTGAGCGCGGTGTTCAAATCTTTGAGATTGACACGTCCGAGGCCAACCCCCTGACCGTTGATACTGAACGAACCTTGCCACTCAATGCCCAGTTCACGCCCGCGGTCAATGCTGACTTCGAGAATCATGGCTTCCACATAGACCTGACGGCGCCGCACGTCGATTTGGTCAATGACCTTCTTCAGGGTCTCGAAATCCTGTGGGGCCGCACTGATGAGCAGAGAGTTGGTTGCCGGGTCCGCCGTAATCGAGACTTCGCTGTTGAACTCTGGCGCAGTTCCGGAGACGCTGGGTGGAGTCTGTGGTTGGGCGGGCGGTTGCATGAGTGGAGAAAACCGCTCGCCCAAGGGTGAACCGGAACGTTGAGCTTGTTGCCCCAACCGGTCTTCACGGCGCGGGCGTCGGTCTCGACGCGGAGCGCTACCCGCACCTCCGCCTCCTGCGCCCGTCCGTATGCCAATTAAGTCGGACAAGACCGAGAGCATTTCCTCGGCGTTGGCATGCTTGAGGGAATACACATGAATCTTATTGGTTCCTGGCGGGAGCGGGGCGTCAAGTCTGGCGACCAACCGGTGAATGGTCTTGAGGTCAAGCGGAGTGCTGGTAACGATCAGTGAATTCGTGCGTTCGTCTGCCAGGACCCGAACGGCGCTGCTCGATCCGCCGGTCATCGGCGGGAGGCTCCCGGCAGCGGTCACTGGCCGAATCCGCGGCGCACCCGACGCCCCATCGTTCCCGCTCTGCTCTTTCATGATGTCTTCGATCTTCTTCGCCAAGTCGCCGGCAAAGGCGTGCGTGAGCTGAATGACCTCGGTCTCGCGTTCATTGCCTTCCACATCGAGCTCTTCGAGCATGCCCAGGAGCCGCCGGACATTGACCGCCGAGTCGGTTAAGATCAGGGTGTTGGTGGTCGCATAGGGAATCACCAATCCATCCTGTGACACCATCGGTTGCAGGACCGGGACGAGATCCGCGGCACTTGCGAACCGCAGCGGGACCAGGCGCGTAATGAACTCATCCCCGGCGGCAGCCAGCGAACCATTCGACAGTATGGGGAGACCGATCTGTTTGGCATCGCGGCTGGGCACGATTTTGATAATTCCTCTGCCCGATACAGTAGTAAACCCTTTGACCTGCAAGACTGACTGAAAGACCGTATAGGCCTCGTCTGGCGTAACTTTGTGCGGAGAAATAATGGTGACTTTCCCGCGTACCTTTTCATCAACGATAAAGTTCTTGTTGGTAATGTCGCTAATGAAGCGGGCGAGGACGGGAATATCCACGTCCTGAAAGTTTATCGCGACTAAGGAGTGAGTTCCGTCCAGGGAGGATTTCTTGCCTGCGGAGGCTGGGCCGAGGTCATCATCAGAGAAGGAGGGGTTATTCCCACTGCGACTGGGAAGTCCGTCATGGTCCTGTGCCCAGCCTACACCCGTGCACAGGAGCAGTACGAGGCCTATATGCATGGCACACCAAGATATGGATTTGATAATTGAGCCTCCTGTCCGCGTGCCACTGGCGGCTAGTCCGCCAGTGCGAGCGGTGGGCACGGGCAGGCAAGCTGCCCGTGGCACCCGGACGGTAGTGTGTTCCCGATGAATCCGGATCTTGGTGTGTTCCACACCTAGGTAAAAAAGCGCAAGATACGAACCGCCCCTCCGCCATTGCGCTTGGTTCGGTAACTTATTGGCGAATCTCATACGAAAGGGTAACCGGTTGGCGGTTGCGTAAAATATCGACACGTACCTGAGTGCGACCTTGCAGGTCCTGGAGCAGAGAGAAGGCCGTACTCGGATCGGCAATCTCCACGCCATTGACCCGCTGTACGATATCGCCATTTTTCATACCCAGGCGCTCAACCAAACTCTGCGGTTTGATGGAAAACAAGCGAAACCCCTGACTCGCTCCGTTGCTATCGGCATACGGGACAGCCCGGACTTGGGTAAACAGATCATTGAGATTTTCCATGGCATGATCGACTTCACGATGGTCGATCTGAAAGGTATCTTGCGTCACCTGACGTACTCCGTCCTGGTCCTGACGTGGCGTTGGAGCTGCGGTGGTGACCACCAGCGGCGTCGGAGCCGCGGGAGCATCGGTTGGTAAGGTTAACGTTTCACGACGGCCGTTACGTTCGAGGATGACCTGGTCCCAACTCACCTGCACCAGGATAACTCCAGGGGCGACTGTTTCGCCTTCGCGGTACAGGCCCTGCACATGTGTACTTTGGTCTTCAAGGATGGCAAAAGCGCGCTGGTGTTCGCGTACCGCCGTTCCCCATAGCTTAAAGGCACTATTGTTTGCTGTAACACTTGGAGCCTCGGTCTGGGCTGGTGCCTTGACCGAATTGAAGATGTCCCGCGTGTAAACGACAGTGTAAGAAGAGAGCGGTGGTGTAAACCGCGTAGTGGGAGGCGGCAAACTCTCGTCAAGTGTCTGCATTGACGGAGGGAGGGTCAGCCACGTCGCGATAATGCTGTTAACAGCCAGTGCGCTGAAATAGGCAAACAGCGCCAGGAGCAAAAAGCGGGCACTAAAGAAAAGAGTATTTGATCCAACCACAACCACATCCACCCTGATCCTTCGTCAAGATAAGTGAATAGATAAGATAATTCAAGCTTTGCCGAGCTTTTCTCAGCTAAATAAGGAAGATCCTTACGGGAGGGAGGCTTTATCATGGCTTCGGGACTCTACTGCAAGAAATTAGATCTTGGTCCAGATCTTGGGAGGTGTATCGAACAGGGATCTGTCTTTCACCAAGAAGCTGTGCAAAAGCGAGCCGATTCATGCCTGCCAAACGACAGGCACTCGCCTGAGGTAGTAGACCTTCGGCGTATAAATGAACGGCCAGCTCTTTTTTTAGCTCTTGTTCCAGATTACGTGGCGGGAGACGGAGGTGAATGATAACATCTTCTGGAATCTCTATCGATAAACCCTTCATGATTATCCTCATTAGCTTCAGAAGCACCTTTTTCCTTTCACTGTCAAGACAGAAGAGAAAGCTTGAACGCCCTCCCTTATTCCGCGGCTTGCCCGGTTGACGCCCTTTCTCGGGTCGGTTAAGCCCATACTCTTATGATCGAAGAAAATGAACAGATTCAGGTTCGCAAGAAGAAGCTGACGGCTCTGAAAGAGCGTGGCGTGCGGACCTATGCGAACGACTTTTTTCCGCTCCATACGGCAGCGGAACTGCACCAGCGGTTTGCCGCTGCCACTACCGAAGAGCTGGAAAAGAGAGAAGAAACGTTTTCTCTGGCTGGCCGGATTATGTCGTTGCGGTACTTCGGTAAGGCCGCCTTTTTCCATCTGCAGGACCGCAGCGGACAGATTCAGGTCTACGTGCGCCAGGGAGATAGCCCACCAGAAGCGGTAACTTTGCTCAAGGAATCGCTCGACGTTGGTGACCTGGTGGGTGTCACCGGTCCGGTGTTCCGTACCCGGACAGGCGAGCTAACGATCAAAGCGACGACGTTGCGCTTGCTGAGCAAAGCGCTGCGTCCGCTGCCAGAGAAATGGCATGGCTTACAAGATGTCGAAGTCCGCTATCGTCAACGTTATCTCGACCTCATCGTCAACCCGCAGGTGCGCGACACCTTCCGCAAGCGGGCAAAGTTGACCCAGTTGATCCGCCAATTCTTTATCGAGCGCGATTTTCTTGAGGTCGAAACGCCGATTATGCAGAGTCTAGCCGGTGGGGCATTGGCCAAACCCTTTATCACCCATCACCGCACCTTGGATATTGACCTCTACTTACGCATCGCGCCTGAGCTCTTTCTCAAGCGTCTCATTGTCAGTGGCGTCGATCGGGTCTTTGAACTGGGACGGAACTTCCGCAACGAGGGGATCTCTACCAAACACAACCCCGAGTACACTATGCTGGAGTTCTACCAGGCCTACGCCACCTACGAGCATATGATGATGCTCACCGAGGAACTGTTAGTTTTTCTTGCCCAGGAACTGCAGGGCGGTTCGCGCCTGACCTACGGCGAGCACGAAATCGACCTGACTCCGCCCTGGCGTCGGCTGGGGATGGTGGAGGCCGTGTGTGAGTACGCTGGGCTGTCGGCTGAGGAGATCGAACGAGAAGATGTTGTCAGAGCCAAGGCACGCGAGTTAGGGGTGTTGCCCTATGCTGCGGCCCCACTCGGCAAGGTTATCGAAGAATTGTTCGGGGCTGTCGTTGAGCCCCATCTCATCCAGCCGACGTTTGTGGTCAGCTATCCGGTCGAGGTGTCGCCTCTAGCACGACGCAACGATGCGGATCCGCGCTTCGTCGACCGTTTCGAGCTCTATATTGCCGGTCGCGAACTGGCGAATGCGTTTTCTGAGTTGAATGATCCTGAAGATCAACTGCAGCGTTTTCTCGAACAGTTACGCGAACGCGAGGCGGGCGATGAAGAAGCCCATGCACTCGATGAGGATTATATCCGTGCCCTTGAGTATGGCATGCCGCCGACGGCCGGCGAGGGCATCGGCATCGACCGCTTGGTGATGTTATTTACCAACTCCCCGTCGATTCGCGACGTCATTCTGTTCCCGCAAATGCGACCAGAGAAGAAGTAGGGGCTGGGTGCTAGGTGTTGGGGGCTAGAGTAAGACAGGAGCAAGAGCAGCAAAATGGTTTCCGACACCCAACACCCAGCACCTAACCCCTAACCCCCAGCCTTGTGCGTTACGAACTCTTTATTAGTCTGCGCTACCTGCGTGCCAAACGGCGCGAGACGTTCATTTCGTTAATTACTGTCATTACTGCAGTCGGGGTGATGATCGGCGTCATGACGCTCGATATCGTCCTGTCGGTCATGACCGGTTTTGAGGAAGATCTGCGCGATCGTATTCTGGGTTTTAATCCCCATATTGTGGTTTCCAGCCTGACTGGTCCGATTGATAATTACGAACAGATTGTGGAGAAGGTGCAACAGGTACCAGGCGTGGTGGCTGCGGCGCCTTTCATCTATAGCCAGGTGATGATCACCTCTCGCCAGAGTGTCGCCGGGGTATTGGTCCGCGGACGACACGTGATGGAACGGAGGCGCGTAGCGTCTCTCTTTCCGGCGTGATTATCGGCCGAGCCCTGGCGCAGCAGCTCGGCGTGATTCTGGGCGATCCCATTAACGTCGTCTCCCCCCTGAATAACACTCCGGGGCCCTTAGGGTTGGTGCCCAAGGTGAAACGCTTTGTCGTGGCTGGCTTATTCGACTCGGGCATGTATTCCTACGACGAGGGCCTGATGATGATGGCCCTGGCCGATGCGCAAGCGTTTTTCGGCCTGGGGACTCGGGTGACGGGGGTCGAAGTGCGCGTTCAGGATGTCTATGCGGCGTCGACGGTCGCTCGCCAGTTGGAAGCGACACTCGGCTTTCCCTATAAGGCGCGGGATTGGACCGAGAGCCAGCGCAATCTGTTTGCTGCGCTGGCTCTAGAAAAGACGGTCTATTTTGTCGTGCTGTTACTCATCATCTTGGTAGCGGCGTTCAACATCATTGCCACGCTTATTATGGTAGTGATGGAGAAGCGGAAGGACATTGCCGTGCTGAAATCGATGGGCGCGACGAGCCGTTCGGTTGGCCGCATCTTTATTTATAAAGGTCTGATTATCGGCGTGGTCGGAACCTTATTAGGAACCTTGCTGGGCTATGGTGGCTGTTGGTTGTTGGAGCACTATCATTTTATTGAACTGCCGAAGGATGTATTTTATGTCTCGACTTTGCCGGTCAAGATCTACCCTGAGAACTTTGTGATGGTAGCGGCAGCCTCAATCATCATCTGCTTGCTGGCGACCATCTACCCGGCGCGCCAAGCCGCGGCGTTGACCCCGGTGGAGGTGATTCGTTATGAGTGAGCAAAAACGTCCGGCGTCCGATGTCCGATGTCCGATGTCAAATACCAGAAGGCGCCGTGAGGCTCAGTCTTTTCTGACAACTGACAACTGGCAACTGACTGCTGGCCGCTTGGAGCGGGGTGGTACTGGTGGCTGAGGAGGTCTTGATTCGGGCCGAGCAGTTGAGCAAACGCTATGGAGAGGGCGAGCATACCATCCATGTGCTGGAGGATCTGGACTTAGAGATTCGCCGCACCGAACGGGTGGCAATCATCGGTGAGTCGGGAGTGGGGAAGAGCACCCTGCTGCATATTCTTGGCACGCTCGACCAGCCGAGCGCAGGTAAGGTATGGCTCGACGATCAGGATGTATTTGCTCTGCCCGAGGCGGAGTTAGCCGCACTGCGTACGCGTGAGATCGGTTTCATCTTTCAATTTCACCATTTGCTACCCGACTTCACGGCGCTGGAGAATGTCTCGATGCCGGGTCTGATTGCCGGTTTCTCCTGGGCGGAGGCGCGCACCAGGGCTGAAGAGATGTTACGTAAGGTTGGCTTGGGTGAACGTCTCACACACCGGCCCGGTGAACTCTCTGGTGGAGAACAGCAGCGCGTGGCGGTTGCCCGCGCCCTCGTGCTGGGGCCGCGGGTCGTGCTCGCTGACGAACCCACCGGTAACCTTGATCCAGTGACCGGCGAAGGAGTACTCCGCTTGCTGCTTTCGCTCAATCAGGAGTTGGGGGTGACGATGGCGATCGTCACGCACAGCGAAAAGTTAGCCGCGGCTATGGATCGCACCCTCCGACTGAGTGGAGGGAAGCTGAAAGCGGTGTCAGGGTAAGGGAGTCGGGAAAATGTTCGAGAATTGTTGGGGCGTTTGCTGAGAGTTGCCTTTTTGATAGGGGCTGAGCGACTTTACAACCCGGGGGGATTCTGTTAGGGGGGAGCACATCCCCGGGAAGGGGGAGACTTTTATGGTGCACAAGATCTGCAAGATCTGGATGGTGGGCGCAATCCTTCTGCTCCTCTCCGGCCAGGTGTGGGCTGCTGATCCTTCTCCTGTCGCTGGGGCGGGTTCTCCGATTACTGACATCAAGGTGGTCGGAAACGACCGGGTGGAAGAAGAAGCGATCCGCGTCCACATTGCTAGTCGCCTTGGGGACCCGTTGAATCCCGCGGCTGTCGATATGGACGTGCGCGCGATTTATGAGATGGGGTTCTTCAGCGACGTTGAGGTCAGCGTGAACGAGGAGCACGGTCGTACGATCCTAACGTATCAGGTGCACGAACGACCGCTCATCCGCGAAGTACGCATCGAGGGGAATAAAGGATTATCCAAAGAGGACTTCGAGAATGCCCTCAAGATCCACCCCCGCACGATTCTCAACCCCGTGAAGATCCGCCGTGGCATTGAGGAAACGAAAAAAGCCTACGAAAAGAAAGGCTTTCTCGACGCGGAAATTACCTACCGGACGGAAGAGCCCTCCACCGGAGAGACCAATCTCACCTTTACGGTAAACGAAAACGAGAAGATAGGCGTCAAGGATATCGAGTTCGAGGGCAATGAGGCTTTCTCTAGCGATGAACTGCGGTCGGTAATGGCCACGCGCAAAAAGAATTTCCTTTCGCGTTTCCTCAACAGTGGGGTCCTCAATAACGACGCGCTCAAAACTGATGTCGAGCGGTTGACCGCGTTTTACTACGATCATGGCTATATCAACGTTCGTATCGACGAACCTCGGGTGGCACGCAAGGAAGATGGGTTGTACCTCACCATGCGCATTGATGAAGGCGAGCAGTACAAGATCGGCGAGATAAAGTTCAGCGGTGAGGTGCCGGGCGGTGCAGACCGAGCGATACGGCTGGTGACCCTGGAAAAAGGCCAGACTTTTAAGGCCAGTACTTTGCGTGACGATGTCTTTCGTTTGACCGGATACTTCAGCGACCAAGGCTACGCCTTTGTCAACGTCGAGCCGGAGACGGATGTCCGTGCAGACGACAAGATCGTCAATATTACCTACCAAGTGGATAAAGGTCCGGAGACGTATGTTGACCGGATCGACATTGCCGGGAATACCAAAACCCGAGACAAAGTGATCCGGCGCGAACTGCGCATTCAGGAGCAGAGCCTCTTTTCTGCCACCGGCCTGCAATACAGCCGCGAGCGCATCCAGCGCCTCGGCTACTTTGAGGACGTAAACCTGACGACCCAGCGCGGCGTGCGCAACGATCTCCTCAACGTCTTGGTCGATGTGAAGGAAGCACAAACCGGCGCTTTCAGCGTTGGCGCAGGCTTCAATTCGTCTACCAGCATCGTCGCCAGCGCCCGGGTGCAGGAAAACAACCTCATGGGGCGGGGCCAGCAGTTAGTCGTCGGGGGCAGTATCGGTTCGCTGTATCGCAATACGGTGCTGAGTTTCACCGATCCTTATTTCCTCGATACCCCGGTGACGTTGGGAGCAGACCTCTTCGATTGGCGGTTTGCCTATGAGGACTTTGACCGCTCTGGTCTCGGTGCAGCGACACGCATCTACTACCCGCTGACTGCCTTGGGTTTCTATTCCCTCTGGGGACTCCCGCTCGAAGATGTGCGTCTCGGGCTGCAGTACCAATTGGAACAATCCAAAATCAGTAACTTCGACCCTATCACTCCGGACGCGATCCGTGCCGAGGGCGGGACGAGGTCAACCGGGACGACCACGCCCTCGCTCTCGCGGAACACCTTGAATAATCCTATCGATCCAACCGGCGGATCGATGCAGCAGTTCTCGTTCGCTTATGCAGGGCTGGGAGGCAGCACGAATTACACCAAGACCGAGTTGGAAACCCGCTTCTATACCCCGGTCTATACCAGTCCGAAGTGGGGAACGTTTACCTGGATGATTGGCGGATTTCTCGGTTATGGCGATGGGGATATCGACTTTACCGAGACCACGCCTATTGCGACGCGCGGCCAGGAAATTCTCAGTGGCGATTTGCCGCTCTTCGATCGCTACTTCCCGGGCGGGATCAATTCGATCCGCGGGTTTGCGGAACGCGGCCTGGGACCGCGCGAAGCAGTCACTGTCAGTGTGACCGATGATAGTGCTCCCGGCGGACACAGACTCAAAACCTATATGCGTCCGATCGGCGGCAGCGAAGAGATGGTGCTCAACAACGAACTCTCTTTTCCGATCGTGCAGCAACTCAACCTCAAAGGAGTAGTGTTCAACGACATCGGCAATGCCTTCACCCATAAACAGGGGCTCGACCCTTCTGACTTGCGGTACTCGGTCGGTGCGGGTGTCCGCTGGCGTTCGCCGTTCGGGCCGATCCGCATTGAACTGGGCAAGGCGCTGAATCCCAAGCAAGATGAAAAAACCAGCACCTTGCACTTCTCGTTTGGCGGCTTTGGCGGATCCGGTGGAGGTTCGAGCGGATATCGAGGGTCGCCATTTTAGTCTTTGCAGCTCACTCGCGATCTCTGGCACTCATACGGGTCCGAGACGGGGGCTGTGCGAAAGTTAGGAGAACAAATAGCATGCGTCATGCACTAAAAGGCCTAGTGCTTTGTCTCGTGTGTCTTCCAGCGCTGGCCTGGGCACAAGAGGCTCTCAGAATCGGCTACGTGGACTTACAACGCGCCCTGAACGAGTCCGAGGCTGGGAGAAAAGCGAAAGAAACCTTCAAGGTTGAAGTTGATCGGATGGAACAAAGCCTGGAAAAACGCAAAAGCGAGGTCGAGAAGCTCAAGGACGAATTGGAGAAAAAAGGGCTGCTGTTGCGCGAGGAAGAACGCGATAACTTAGAGCGTGATTACCGCCAAAAACTGCGGGACTTTCAGCGGCTATACGACGATTCACAACAAGAGCTGAAAATCAAAGATCGGGATCTGACTGGCCGGATTCTGGAGGAATTACGCCAGGTGATCTTAGAAATGGGCGAGCAGGGAAGCTACACCGTCATTCTGGAAGGCAACAACACGGTGGTGTTGTATGGCGCCAAGGCGATTGATCTGACCGACACGGTCATCAAAACCTATAATCAAAAAGGAACCAAGGTTTCGTCGAAAGCAGGGAATAAAACCGCTGCTGCCGAGTAATCCGGCTATGGATAAATTCGAGGTCGCTGCGATCCTCCCTCACCGCTATCCCTTTCTGTTGGTTGATCGGGTCGTGGAGATCGACATTGGCCGACGCATCGTCGCCCTCAAGAACGTGACGGTGAATGAGCCCTTTTTCAGCGGTCACTTTCCCGGCCGGCCGCTCATGCCGGGGGTGTTACTGTGCGAAGCGGTAGTGCAGACTGGTGGCATTCTCGCCCACGTCACGTCGCCGGATACCATGGGGCGAGGGAAGATTGCGATGCTGACCGCGCTTGATCATGCGCGCTTTCGGCAAAAAGTCATTCCAGGCGACCAACTCCGTTTAGAGGTAGAGGCAGTGCGACGACACGGGCCATTCTGGAAAATGCGCGGCGCGGCCTCGGTCGCGGGCAAAGTCGTTGCCGAGTTAGAATTTACGCTTGCCGAAACGTCGGCAGAGGACCAGGGACCTCAGTGACGCACGAGACAGTCATCCATCCCTCTGCCACGGTGGCGCCGGGTGCAGAACTCGATCACGGGATCGAAATTGGGCCGTATACGGTCATTGGCCCGCGGGTGCGCATCGGCAAAAATAGCTGGATCGGGCCGCACGCGGTCATTGAAGGGCAGACGACCCTGGGCTGTGAGAATCGTGTCTTTCAGTTTGCCAGCGTGGGCGCCATTCCCCAAGATAAGAAATATCGCGGTGAAGACAGCCTGCTCAGCATCGGCAATCGCAACACCATTCGTGAGTTTGCCACCCTCAACCCTGGCACTGCCGGCGGTGGCATGGTGACCCGCATCGGCGACGACAATCTTTTCATGGTGTACTCGCACGTAGCCCATGACTGTCTCATCGGCAATCAGGTGATCTTAGCCAATAGTGCCGCGCTCGGCGGGCATGTCACCTTAGAAGACTATGTGACTATCGCCGCCTTGGCCGCCGTGCACCAGTTTGCCCGCATCGGCGAGTCCGCGTATATCGGAGCCGGGTCGATGGTCTCACTCGATGTCCCGCCCTATTGCCTGGCGAGCGGAGACCGCGCGCATCTCTACGGTCTTAATCTCATCGGCCTCAAACGTCGCGGACTTCAACCTGCCCAGTTGACCGCGATCAAAAAAGCCTACCGCACCTTTTTTACTGAGGGACTTCCTCTCAAGGACGCGCTGATACGAGTCCGTCAGGAACATTCCTCTTATCCCGAGGTTGCGCATCTGGCGGAGTTCATCGCGTGCTCGCAACGCGGCATCTGCCGCCCGCGCGGGCATGTTGACCCGGAAGGGGAAGCTGAACTCGCCTGAGTTTGCCTTTGCATGCCACGCCTTGGTCTGATTGCCGGGAACGGTCGGTTCCCCCTGATTTTCGCCCAAGCCGCCCGCGCCGAAGGAGTTGAACTCGTGGCGGTGGCGCATCAAGGGGAAACTCAGGAAGAAATCGCAGTGCTCATTCCCGAAGTGACCTGGGTACGAGTTGGCGAACTCGGGAAGATCATCGCCACGTTTCAGTCTGCTGGCCTCACGCAGGCGGTCATGGCAGGTGGCATTCACAAAGCTGGGGCTTTGACACACTTCCAGCCAGACGCGCGTGGCCTGGCTTTTATCAGTCGCTTGCCGAGTCTTAAGGATGATGTGATTCTCCGCGGTGTGGCGCAAGAACTGGAAGCTGAGGGAATTACCGTAGTCGAATCCACCCGTTTTCTCTCTTCTTTACTCGCGCCCGCAGGAGTGCTCACGGCCTCTACTCCCAACGCGGAACAGTGGGAAGACCTCCGTTGGGGATTTAGCGTAGCCAAGGAGATCGGCCGTTGGGACATTGGTCAGAGTGTCATAGTGAAACGCGGCACCGTGCTTGCCGTTGAAGGTGTCGAGGGGACGAATGCCGCGATCCGTCGTGGCGGAGAACTTGGTGGGGCGGGAGTCGTAGTAGTAAAAGTCAGCAAGCCACAGCAGGACCTGCGCTTTGACGTGCCTGCGGTCGGCCCAGACACGATTGCGGTTATGCATGAGGTGGGAGCGACGGCTCTGGCGGTGGAGGCTGGGAAGACGCTGATGCTTGATAAACCACAACTGTTGCTTGCTGCTAATGCCCAAGGAATCAGCGTTGTGGGGCTGAACCTGGAGTGATGAAAATTCGCTGAGGCTGATAATGGCAATAGATCCTGTTTTTGTTCCCTGCGCCCAGACGGTTTCTGCTCCTGAACGGCTCTCTCGTGCCCGGGCCCTGCCCGGGTACGCCCTCTGTGGCAGGCTCTGCCTGCCTACGGTTGCCCTTGCAGCGGCAGAGCCGCCCGACCCGTGCGGTCCCAGGCGGAGCCTGGGACCGAGAAACTGACGGAGGTTTTCTCCCTTGCCCTGCGCCCGAGGGTCCCTTCCCACGAGGGGAGAGGGAACGCTCAAGTGCAGAGCCGGGGAAACGGCTTAACTTGACACGCAGGTATCTTGGACTCGCACTTGGGCAAGTGCTCACTTCATTAGCAGAAACCTTATGAAACAGCTGTATCGTTCTTTCTTTCTGCTCGTTTGCTGTGGTGTTCTACTCACGCGGGTGAGTTGGGCGGATATCGTATTTGAAGTGGAAAACCCAGCGACAAATCAACCAGCCAGTGGTATTGGGGTGATTTCCGGTTGGGCATTCTCTACGACTCCCGGTGCGCAGGTTTCCGTGAGCGTCAGTATCGACGGCCAAGCCTCGTTTATCATCCCCTGCTGCTCCGAACGGGGTGACGTCGCGCAAAAGTATGGTGTTCAAGCTCTCAATAGCGGCTTTGGTCAGGTGTTTAATTTTAATCTTCTGTCCGGCGATTCTCACACCATAACGGTTACCGTGTCGGACGATCATGGAGGATCCGCTAGCCCGTCAAATGTCCCCTTTACGGTTGTGAAGCCCGGAGGTTTCGAGTTTCTCAGCTCTCTGGATCTCTTGTTGGCTGATGTCAGGA